>JACRGL010000162.1 GCA_016212365.1 Candidatus Methylomirabilota bacterium
GACAGGGGCAGGGATCATGGATTGTAAGGCGGCCCTGGCCGAAGCGGAGGGGGATATAGCGAGGGCGATGGTCCTCCTGCGGGAGAAGGGCTTTGCAGCAGCGGCCAAAAAGGCTGGACGGGTGGCGGCTGAGGGTCTGGTGGTCTCTTATATCCATCCGGGGGGGAGAATCGGAGTCCTCTTAGAGCTCAACTGCGAGACGGACTTTGTGGCTAGGACTGAGAGGTTCGCCACCCTAGCAAGAGATCTGGCTATGCAGGTGGCGGCCTGTAACCCTGCCTCTGAAACCTTTTTCCTGGAGCAGCCCTTTATTAAAAATCTGGACATCACCGCGGGAGACCTGGTCAAGGAAGCCATAACCGCCTTCGGGGAAAACATTGTGGTGCGACGTTTCTGCCGCTATCAGTTGGGGGAAGGCCTGACCAAGGGTTAGTTCACAGTTCATGGTTCATGGTTCACGGAAAAGGTTGACTGTAAATGCTAAACCGTCAACGGTAAACCAGAATTATGTCCCAGCTCAAATACAAGCGAATCCTCCTGAAGCTCTCTGGTGAGGCATTAGCGGGCAAGGATAAATACGGCATAAAGCCGGAGGTAGTCCGCTATGTCGCCGAGGAGATTAAGGAGGTCCATGGGCTAGGCTTACAGATAGCCATTGTCATTGGCGGAGGAAATATCTTCCGAGGCCTCGCCGCCAGTACCCAGGGAATGGAGCGCTCTGCGGCCGATTATATGGGGATGTTGGCTACTGTAATAAACGCCTTGGCCTTACAGGATGCCCTGGAGAAACTGGTGGTGCCCACTCGGGTGCAGACGGCTATCGAAATGCGGGAAGTGGCCGAGCCCTTTATCCGCCGGCGGGCTATCCGTCATTTGGAGAAAGGGCGAGTGGTGATCTTCGCGGGTGGAACGGGGAATCCTTATTTTACCACTGACACGGCCGCGGCGCTCCGGGCTGCCGAGATCGGGGCAGAGGTGATCTTTAAGGCCACCAAGGTGGATGGGGTTTACAGTGCAGACCCCCTGAAGGATCCAGAGGCCGTCAAGTTTGAGGAGCTCAGCTACCTCGAGGTTTTGAGCAAAAGGCTTGAGGTCATGGATTCCACCGCCATCTCGCTTTGCATGAATAACCGCTTCCCTATCATCGTCTTCAATCTTCATGAAAAGGGTCGGCTCAAGCAGCTATCCTTTGGCGAGAGGGTGGGAACCGTAGTGAAGGGGTGATAGGGGTGACCAAGGGGATCTTTCAAGAGGCCGAGAAGGCTATGAAACGGGCCTTGGAGGTCACCCAAAAGAGCTTTAACAGTGTTCGCACTGGCAGGGCCTCCTTGGTCTTACTGGATTCTGTGGTGGTGGATTACTATGGCACACCCACCCCTTTGAACCAGGTTGCCGCCTTGGCGGTACCCGAGAAGCGCCTGATCACTATTCACCCCTGGGATCCATCCCTTATTCCGGTCATCGAGAAGGCCATCCTGAAGTCGGAGTTAGGGATCACCCCCTCCAATGATGGAAAGATCATTCGCATTGCCATCCCCCCCCTCACCGAGGAGCGGCGGCGGGAGCTGGTGAAGGTGGTGAGGAGGATGGCGGAGGAGGGTCGGGTCCTCGTCCGGAACAGCCGTCGCGACGCCAATGAGCACCTGAAGGGCAAAGAGAAAGAGAAGTTAATCCCTGAGGACGAGCTCCACAGGTCCCTCGACCAGGTCCAGGAGCTCACCGATCGCTACATCAAGGAAATCGACGGGATGCTGGCCAAGAAGGAGAAGGAGATTCTGGAGTTCTAATGCAATACGATAATGAAAACGATGCCATTTTGAAAGCGAGGCTTCCCCGCCACATTGCTATCATTATGGACGGCAATGGTCGTTGGGCTCGAAGGCACCGGCTCCACCGGATCGAAGGCCACCGCGCAGGGGCAGCCGCGGCCAAGGAGATTGTGCGAGTATGCGGGAAGCTGGGCATCCAAGTCCTAACCCTTTATGCCTTTTCCATTGAAAATTGGGGCCGGCCCAAGGCGGAGGTAAACGCCTTGATGATGCTCCTCGAGGAGTATATCCAGAAGGAGGCCCAGGAGTTGGTGGCGCATAACGTCCAGTTCCGGGCCATAGGCCGACTCCAGGGCCTTCCGGCCTCGGTTCAAGAGCGGCTTTATGAAACCATAGGCCTTACCCAAGGAAACAACGGTCTTATTCTCAATTTGGCCCTGAATTATGGGGGGCGTTCCGAAATAGTGGATGCAGTGCAGGCCATGATCCCGGAGATCCAAAGGGGCTCCTTGAAGGTGGAGGAGTTGGATGAGGAGACCTTTGACCGCTTCCTCTACACTGCTGGCCTGCCCGATCCGGATCTCCTCATCCGAACCAGTGGTGAGATGAGGCTCTCCAATTTCCTCCTCTGGCAGTCGGCCTACGCCGAGCTGTGGATCACCCCCATCCTCTGGCCCGACTTCACCCCGGAGCATTTAATGGAGGCCATCGCTGCCTACCAGAAGCGGGAGCGACGCTTTGGCAGGACCAGCGGGGAGTAAGGGGGCTCAATGGAGGACCATGGCCGAAGGGTCTTAACCGCCTTGGTCCTTATCCCCCCGGTCCTCCTCCTGGTGAAGTACGGCACGGCACTTCACTTCTATCTCCTCCAGAGCTTGGGAATGGTCCTCGGCCTCTTTGAGCTTTACCATCTCTTGGAGGCTAAGGGACTCCGTCCCATAAAGGGATGGGGGATCCTGGCGGGATTGGGTCTTAGCTTTCTACTCTTTCGGGGGGATGGGCTGCGGAATCTGGCCCTGGCCCTTTCTCTCGTGGTCATAGGGACTATGGTCCTTTTGGCCCTCCGGGGAGACATCGGGGGGGCCATCCTGGGGGGTGCATCAACCCTCTTTGGTGTCCTTTATCTGGGGGTCCTCTTAAGCTTCCCCGCCCTCTTGCGGGGAATGCCAGAAGGGCAAACCTATATCTTTTACCTCTTCTTGGTCACCTGGGCCGGAGACACAGGTGCCTTCTATACCGGGACTTTGTGGGGGCGCCATAAGCTCTTCCCGGCTATCAGTCCCAGGAAGTCGGTGGAAGGGAGCCTGGGAGGCTTGGCCAGTAGCCTTCTCGCCTCCCTCTTGGCCAAGGGTTGGTTCTGGCCCGCACTAAGCCTGCGGTACTGCATAGTCCTTGGATTATCCCTCGGGGTAATGGGCCAGGTGGGTGACTTGGCAGAGTCCCTCCTGAAGAGGAGCCTGGCTGTAAAAGACTCGGGTTCCCTCATCCCAGGGCACGGAGGCATACTGGACCGTTTGGATAGCCTGCTCTTCACCGCCCCAACCATGTTTTCCTACGTGACCCTATTGGGCCTTTAACCGAGCTTTCAGCCCTCAGCCGTTGCTTTTGAAAAGGTGAAGCCTTGCTCAGAAAGACGTTTTTTGCCACCCTTTCGGGGATAAGTCTGATCCTCGCCTTTCCTACATACGACTATGGGCTTCTTGCCTTCTTCGCCCTGGTGCCCTTATTTGTGGCCATTGATGGAGAGGACCCTGTTAGGTCCTCTTATCTGGGCCTCCTTACAGGGCTGGTCTTTTACCTGGGTAGCATCCCCTGGATAGTGAAGACCATGACCACTTATGGAGGGCTTCCCCTTTCCTTGGGCTCCTTGGTGTTTTTGGTTTTGGCCCTCTACCTTGCCCTTTATTATGGGGCCTTCTGTTACCTATTGGCAAAGGCCAATCTTACATCCGGGCTACCGCAGGTCCTGTTTGCCCCAACCCTCTGGGTGGCCTTGGAATACCTCCGGACCTATCTCCTTACGGGGTTTCCATGGAACCTCCTGGGCTACTCCCAATATAAGAACCTTCCCCTCCTTCAACTTGCCCCCCTCACAGGTGTTTATGGTATCTCATTTCTCTTGATATTGGTGAACGTCACAGCCGCCCAGGCTATCATTCATTTCCAGAGATGGCGGCAAATCCTAGGACTTGCCTTAGTTGCGGTCATCGGGTTTTCCTTAGCCCTGGCCTATTCCTGGAAATCCCCTCCTCCGGGCAGGGAACTCACCGTATCCGTCCTTCAAGGGAATATAGAGCAGGGCTTAAAGTGGAGCCCTGCCATCCAAAAGGGGACCCTCGAGATCTATCGGGATTTGACCTTAAAGGCCGCCCTCCGAGGGCCGACCCTAATTGTATGGCCGGAGACGGCGGCCCCCTTCTTCTTAAGGACAGACGCATCCAATGGACGCCTGGTTTCCCAAACGGCCCGGGAGGCAGGGGCATACCTCCTAGTGGGTAGCCCTGACCGAACAGCCGGCTCCCCGGAGCGTTACTTTAATAGCGCCTTTTTCGTCTCGCCCGGAGGGGAAATCCTGGGGAAATACGATAAAATCCATTTGGTCCCCTTTGGGGAGTATGTACCCTTGAAGAAGATCCTCTTTTTTGTTAACAAAATGGCGGAAGGGATTGGAGACTTCAGCCCTGGCCGGGATTACACCGTCTTCCCTTTGCCCTGGGGCAAATTTGGGGTGACCATTTGCTTCGAGGTCATCTTCCCCGACCAGGTGCGGCGTTACGTCAATTCGGGGGCAGAGTTCCTTGTGAATATTACCAACGATGCCTGGTTCGGCCGCTCGGCGGCCCCTTATCAACACCTTTCCATGGCTGTCCTTCGGGCAGTGGAAAACGGGGTCTATATGGTCCGGGCTGCCAACACTGGAATCTCTGCCATCATCGCCCCAAACGGGAGGATCCTCAAGGCATCCGGGATCTTCGTGGAGGCTGAGCTAACTGAAAGGATTCTCCTCCAAGGGGGAGGGACCTTCTACACCCGCTACGGGGATGTCTTTGCCTGGGCTGCGTCGGTTATCACTATCCTGGTGTTGTCTATTTCATGGCTTAAGGGGGTCATCTTTCTAGGAAAAGGGTTTAGGGTTTAAAGGGGGTTTCCATGATTACTGAACTGTCCAAAAAAGTGGAAGGGCTTGCTGCCAAGCTGAGCGGTATCAGGAGGTATCTTTGACCTCGATTCCCAGCTTAGGCGACTTTTAGAGCTGGGGGAAGAAGCAAGCCGCCCTGGGTTTTGGGATGACCCAGAAAGGGCCCAGAGGGTTTTCAAGGAGCAGGCCACACTCCAGGCCAAGCTAAAGACGCAGGAAGATCTGGAGAAGGCCTTGGAGGAGCAGCGAGTCCTCCTGGAGCTGGTCCGGGAGGAGGAGGATGCAGAGGTCCTGCGGGAAATAGAAGAGGCCCTTCTAGGCCTAGAGCGCTCTGTCAGAGCCTGGGAGCTAGGGGCTGTCCTCTCCGAGGAGCACGACAAATCCAACGCCATCCTTTCCATCAATCCGGGGGCGGGGGGGACCGAATCCCAGGATTGGGCCGAGATGCTCCTTCGCATGTACCTCCGCTGGGCAGAGGGAAAGGGCTTTCGCACCGAGATCCTCGATCTGCAGCCAGGGGAGGAGGCCGGAATAAAAAATGCCACTATTACCCTGGCCGGAGCTTACGCCTATGGTTATTTGAAGGCCGAGACCGGGGTCCATCGCCTGGTGCGCATCTCTCCCTTTGACGCCAGCCGC
The DNA here is from genome assembly GCA_016212365.1 of Candidatus Methylomirabilota bacterium. Taxonomy (GTDB): domain Bacteria; phylum Methylomirabilota; class Methylomirabilia; order Methylomirabilales; family JACRGL01; genus JACRGL01. The sequence continues at coordinate 5,548 of JACRGL010000162.1, forward strand.
CGGCGCCATACCTCTTTTGCCTCGGTCTTCGTGATCCCTGAGATCGATGAAACCATTGACGTCAATATTGATGAGAAGGACCTCCGGATCGACACCTTCCGCTCCAGCGGCCATGGAGGCCAGCACGTAAACGTTACCGACTCCGCGGTGCGTATCACCCATATTCCCACAGGGATCGTGGCCACCTGCCAGAACGAGCGCTCCCAGCATAAGAACAAGGCAGCTGCCATGAAGGTCCTGCGGGCCCGGCTCTACGAGTACTACCGCAGCGAGCAAGAGGAACGCCTCCAGAAGCTCGAGGGCCAGAAGAAAGAGATTGCCTGGGGGAGTCAGATCCGATCCTACGTTCTTGCCCCTTATCGGCTAATTAAGGACCACCGCACGGGGATGGAAACGGGCAATGTGGGGGCCGTATTGGATGGAGAGATAGACCCCTTCATTGAGGCCTGGCTCTTTGGGCCACGCCGCTAGCGGGTTTGCGGTGATGGACTTAGGCCAAGGGATTTACTTGACAGTATTGGAGCCCAGGGCTATAATCTAATTGAAATAGGGGGTAAGGTGGAGGAAGCTAGCGAGCTTATTCGCGAGCGTCATCGCAAGCTTAGGGAGCTTATCCAGGCTGGGATCAACCCCTATGCCTCCAGATACGAGGTCAAGGACCAGGCGGCCTCCCTCCTCAATAATCACGGCCATGCTTCAGAGGAAGGGTTAAGGGAGGAGAGGGTCTCCGCTGCTCTGGCGGGAAGGCTTGTGGCTATAAGGGAGCATGGAAGGGCCTCCTTTGCACACCTTCAGGATGGGAGCGGTCGGATTCAAATCTATGTTCGCCAGGAGGAAGTGGGCCGAGAGAGCTATTCCTTATTTCGAAAGTTGGATATTGGCGATTTCGTGGGGGTGAAAGGCCATCTCTTCCGCACCCGCACAGGGGAGCTTACGGTTTGGGCCAAAGAGATACGGCTCCTCGCTAAATCCCTGAGGCCCCTGCCAGAGAAGTGGCACGGCCTCTCGGATATCGAGACCCGCTATCGGCAGAGGTATGTGGATCTCATCGCCAACCCGGAGGTAGGTGACATCTTCCGTCGACGCGCCCGGATCATTGCAGAGACCCGACGCTTCTTTGACGAGCGGGGCTTCCTCGAAGTGGAAACCCCCATGATGCAGGCCTTGCCCGGGGGGGCAGCGGCCAGGCCTTTTGTGACCTATCACCAAGCGTTGGATACGACCCTATACCTCCGGGTAGCCCCGGAGCTATACTTAAAAAGGTTGGTGGTAGGTGGGTTGGAGCGGGTCTATGAAATAAACCGTAACTTTAGGAACGAGGGGATCTCTCGGGAGCATAACCCAGAGTTCACGATGCTGGAGTTTTATCAGGCCTACGCGGATTACCGCGACCTGATGGGACTCACCGAGGAGCTTATCCTTCACGTGGCTCGTGCGGTCCTGGGGACGGATGAGGTGGAGTATCAGGGAAAGAAGATTGACCTAAGACCCCCGTGGCCTAGGGTCTCCATGCTGGATGCAGTGGCTGAGGAGGCTGGGGCCTTTCCACAGGATCTGCGCCAGGCAGAGGGGCTCAAGAGACTGGCAGGGGAGGTGGGGGTCCCGGTGGATAGGGACGGAAGCTGGGGAAAGGTCCTTCAGGACCTTTTTAAGGCCTTAGTTGAGCCTAAGCTCATCCAGCCCACCTTCGTATGCGACTTTCCCCGGGAGCTTTCCCCCCTGGCCAAGGATAAGGTAGAGGACCTGATGCTCGTTGAGCGGTTCGAGCTCTTCATTGGAGGTCTGGAAATTGCAAACGCCTATTCGGAGCTCAACGATCCCATAGAGCAGAGGAAGCGCTTTCAGGAGCAGATGAAGGAGCGGCAGGGAGGTGATGAGGGGGTCCAGGGTATAGACGAGGATTTTCTGCGGGCCCTGGAATACGGGATGCCCCCCACGGCAGGTGCGGGGATCGGGATCGACCGCTTGGTGATGGTTCTTACTAACTCTCCATCTATTCGGGACGTAATCCTTTTTCCCCAACTCAGGCCGGAAAAGGGTTGACAGTTGACGGTATTCCCTTCAACTGACATCCGTCAGGCGTGAACAAAAATGTCCTACGAATTGTTCATCGGTCTCCGATACCTCAAGGCCAAACGCAAACAGGCCTTCCTTTCCCTGATCACCCTTATTTCCATGGCCGGGGTGGGCCTGGGGGTGATGGCCCTTATCGTAGTCCTCTCGGTGATGAGTGGCTTTGAGAATGACCTCCGGGCCAAGATCCTGGGCATGAACGCTCACATTCGCGTCCTTAAGCGGGGAGAGGTTGGTATCCGCAATCCCTCTGCCCTCATCCGGGAGATCAGAGGGCTTCCCCACGTGGTGGGGGTTTCCGCCTTTACTTATAATGAGGTGATGCTTAGTTCGGGGCGGAGCGTATCCGGGGTAGTCCTCCGGGGGATAGACCCCCTCATGGAGGGGGAGGCCACGGACCTCAAGAAATACTTGAAGGAAGGCCATCTAACTCAGCTATCTTCCACTAGCTTATCTGCACCAGGGTTAGACGGGATTGTTTTAGGGAGGGAGCTGGCTCGGGGCCTAGGGGTGGGCCTGGGGGACCGGTTGAACGTCATCTCACCCCTGGGCGGGGTTCTCACACCTCTCGGTATAGCCCCTAAAGCCAAGCCCTTTAATGTAGTAGGGATCTTCGAGGCCGGGATGTATGAATACGACTCCAAGCTGGCCTTCATCTCCATTCCTGCGGCCCAGAAGTTCTTTGGCATGGGAGAGGTAGTGAGCGGTTTGGAGGTGAAACTTGACGACATATACACCGCCAAGGGTGTAAGCCGGGAAATCCAAAAGAGGCTGGGATACTCTTACTTCATCCAGGACTGGATGCAAATGAACAGAAACCTCTTTTCCGCCTTGAAGCATGAGAAGATCCTGCTTTTCATTATTCTTGTGATGATTATCCTGGTTGCCGCCTTCGGGATAGTCAGCAATCTGATTATGGTGGTGATGGAGAAGAATAAAGATATAGCTATCCTAAAGTCCATGGGGGCTACCTCAGGGGGCATCATGAAAATCTTTATGATCGAGGGCCTAGTGATCGGAGGGACAGGGACCATCCTTGGCCTTCTCGGAGGGCTCGCCGTAGCTTTCAACCTGGAGACCATAGCTCGTTTTATAGAGCGGCTCTTTGGGTTCGAAGCCTTCCCCCGAGATGTCTATTACCTGGACAAGATCCCTTCCCAGGTAAACCCTATGGATGTAATTGCTATTGTCAGCACTGCGATTATTATAAGCTTTTTGGCAACCATTTACCCATCTTGGCAGGCCTCGCGACTGGATCCAGTACTTGCCATACGCTATGAGTAGCTTCCTCAGGGTCCGGGACCTGACCAAGTCCTTCTTTATCGGGAAGAGAGAGCTCTCCGTCTTGAAGGGGGTGAATCTTACCGTAGAGCGAGGAGAATTCCTGGCCATCGTGGGACCCTCAGGAGTGGGAAAGAGCACCTTGCTCCATCTCTTAGGGGCTTTGGATCGACCAACCTCCGGGGAAATCCAGTACGGAGAAGTGAACCTAGCAAATCTCTCAGACGCGGAGCTGGCAACCTTTCGCAATAAGAAGATTGGCTTCGTTTTTCAGTTTCACCACCTACTGCCGGAGTTCAATGCCCTGGAAAACGTGATGATCCCAGCCCTTATCGGCCGGAGGTCGAGGGAGGAGGCAGGCCAGGCAGCGCGGCAGCTCTTGGAGGAGATAGGTTTGGGAGAGAGGCTATGCCATAAGCCGGGCGAGTTGTCAGGGGGGGAGCAGCAGCGGGTGGCCGTGGCCCGGGCCCTAGCAACGGAAGCGGAGGTCGTTCTAGCGGACGAGCCTACAGGGAACCTGGACACCAAGACAGGGGATGAGGTATTTCATCTCCTGCAGCGGCTAAACAGGGAGCGGGGGCTCACCTTCCTTATGGTGACCCATAATGAGGGACTAGCGGCCCAGGCGGGACGAGTCCTATACATGATTGATGGTAGGGTGGATGACGGTCGCTGAGTCCGTCCGGAAGGGCTCTTCAGATCAGGTGATGTTAGGGTATGTGGTCCGAGAATTGCAATAAAAGGCGATCTAGGGATTAGGAGCGGAGATGTTTGAGCGCTTTACGGAAAGGGCACGTAAGGTAATCATCCTGGCCCGGGAGGAGGCCATCCGGCTGGGCCACAACTATGTGGGGACTGAGCACCTGCTGCTTGGCCTGATCCGCGAGGGGGAAGGCCTGGCGGCGGCTATTCTGAAGAGGCTCAATGTGAATATATCCGCTGTGAAGGCGGAGGTGGAAAAGATCATCACCCTGGGGAGTGAATCCTCACCGGCGGGTGAGATACCATTTACCCCCCAGGCCAAGAAGGTCTTGGAATACTCCATTTCTGAAGCGAGGGGTCTAGGTCATAATTACATTGGGACTGAGCACCTGCTGCTTGGCCTGATCCGCGAGGGGGAAGGGATTGCCTCCTTGGTGCTCCGAGAATTCGGAGTGAGCATGGCTAGTGCCAAGGCTCAGGCCCAGGAGCTCTTAGGGGAACAGGCCAACAAGGCCACTGCCTCTACCCGTACACCGGCCCTGGACGAATTCGGCGTGGATCTTACCGCGATGGCTCGTCAGGGGAAGCTGGACCCGGTCATCGGCCGGGAAGCGGAGATCGAGCGGGTCCTCCAGATCCTCAGTCGGCGCACTAAGAACAACCCTGTCCTCATCGGGGAGGCGGGGGTAGGGAAGACCGCTATTGTGGAGGGCCTGGCCCAGAGGATTGTGCAGTCCAATGTCCCGGAGATCCTTCTGCGCAAGCGAATGGTTCAGCTGGATCTGGCTGGACTGGTGGCGGGGACCAAATATCGGGGCCAGTTCGAGGAGCGCCTTAAGGCGGTCATTAGAGAGATTCAACAGTCGAAAAACGTTGTCCTTTTCATCGATGAGGTCCACACCCTGGTGGGGGCGGGTGCAGCGGAAGGGGCCATAGATGCCTCCAGCATGCTCAAGCCGGCCCTGGCACGGGGCGAGTTGCAGTGCATTGGGGCCACCACCCTGGATGAATACAGGAAACACATCGAGAAGGATCGAGCCCTTGAGCGCCGATTCCAGCCCATCTTTGTGGGACCGCCTAGCGTGGACGAGACCATCCGCATCCTCCACGGGATCAAGGACCGATACGAGGCCCATCATTCCGCCATTATTACCGATGACGCCCTGGAGGCAGCGGCCCGACTCTCCCAGCGTTACATAGCTGATCGCTTCCTTCCTGACAAGGCCATTGACGTCGTTGACGAGGCCGGGTCCCGGGCCCGCCTGAGGAGCCTGATGCTTCCCTTTGAGCTCCGGGAGATGGAGAGCGAGGTGGAGCGTCTGCGTCTTCAGAAGGAAGACGCCATCCGCACCCAGGCCTTCGAGGTGGCTGCCCGCCTCCGGGATGCTGAGCGGAAGCTGAGGGCAGAGCTAGAGGAAAAGAAGGCTCAATGGAAAGAGGCCCGGGCTAAGGAAAAGATCGTTGTCACTGATGAGGATATTGCTTATATTGTCTCCCGCTGGACGGGGATCCCCCTCTTCCAGGTTGAGGAGGAAGAGTCGGGTAAGCTCCTTCGGATGGAGTCCGAGCTTCAGAAGCGGGTAGTAGGCCAGCGGGAGGCCATTGAAGCGGTAACCAGGGCCATCCGCCGTTCACGAGCCGGGATAAAGAACCCTCGCCGCCCTGTAGGTTCCTTTATCTTCCTAGGCCCAACTGGGGTGGGTAAGACAGAACTGGCCAAGGCATTGGCAGAGTTCCTCTTCGGGACCGAAGAGGCCATTGTGCGCGTGGATATGTCGGAGTATATGGAGAAGTTCTCGGTTTCCCGCCTCATCGGGGCTCCACCCGGGTATATCGGCTACGATGAGGGCGGCCAGCTCACAGAGAAGGTGAGGCGCCGGCCCTTCTCGGTGGTGCTGCTAGACGAGATCGAGAAGGCCCACCAGGAGGTGTTTAACATCCTGCTCCAAATTCTAGAGGACGGGCGGCTAACCGACAATTATGGCAGGACCGTGGATTTCCGGAACACTATCTTGATTATGACCTCTAACATCGGCGCCCGCCAAATCGGCTGGTCCACCAGCCTGGGGTTTGCCAGGGTGGAGGACAAGAAGGGCTCCTATGAAAAGATGAAGGAGACCGTGCTTAGCGAGCTCAAGAAGACCTTCAATCCCGAGTTCTTAAACCGGATCGATGAGATCATAGTCTTTCACTCCTTAAGTCGGGACCATCTCAAAGAAATCGTTGGCCTTATGCTCTCCCGCGTCCAGGCCCAGCTTCAGGAGAAGCATATCACCTTAACCATAGAAGAGGAGGCCAAAGAGTTTCTGATCGATGAGGGCTACGATCCCACATTCGGTGCCCGTCCACTGAGGCGGGCTATTCAGAGGTATGTAGAGGATGCCCTGGCAGAAGAGGTGCTAAAGGGAAGGTTCTCTGAAGGGGGAACGGTCCGTATCAAGTTAGGGGATGGCCGTCTCTTCTTCGAGGAGGAAAACCTTTTGGAGAGGACTAAGTAGCCTTTAATATCTTCAAAATCTGGATTTAGAAGCCTATTGCCCTTTAAGAGGGCAATTTTTTTGTTTACTTTTGCCCTTAAAGATGGTATTTCCAACCTTAATTGATCCTTGTTCCCTTTAGAACTATCTCTAGCCAGGGCTTGGCCTAGTGAGACACAACTTAAGGATCTTGGGTTTTGTCAGCCTCTATTTTATTTTTCTCTTTTCCCTCCCCCCCTGGTCTCGGGTTCAAGCCCAGGAAAAGGTCCTGGTCAAGCAGATTGACATCAGAGGAAACCGCAAGATAGAAGAGGCCACCATCCGCTTCAAGCTTAAAACCAGGGTAGGAGAAGAGTTCTCCGTAGAGAAGGTCAGAGAGGACGTAAAAACCCTTTACAAAATGGGCGTCTTCGAAGACGTTCAGGTAGAGGCCGAGGGCTTTGAGGGGGGCCTGAAACTCAGCTTTGTGGTCGTCGAGAAGCCCACCATCAGGGAGATCAAAGTAGAAGGAAATAGGGCCATCAAGGCCGACAAGATAAAGGAGAAGATCGATCTGGTAGTGGGAGGTTTCGTTGACCCAACAGCCATCAGCCGGGCAGCAGAAAAGGTGCGCCTCTTTTATGAGGAAGAAGGCTACTATTTGGCGCAAGTGGAGCCGGTGACGGAGCCAATCTCGGAGCGGGAGGCAAGGGTGCTCTTTAAGATTTCCGAAGGGGACTTCTTCCGCGTAGAGAAGATACGAATTGTTGGGAACAAAGGCCTCACCGGGCGTCAAATCAAAAAGGCGATGCAGACAGGGGAGAGGTTCCTCTTTTGGTTCGGGATCCTCAAGCGGGCTGAGCTCAAGGCTGACGTGGATCGGATTAAGGCCCTCTACCTCGATCACGGTTATCTGGACATCCGTGTAGAGGAGCCTCGAGTGGAGGTAGATCGACAGCGGAGGCGGACCTCCATCCAGGTTAAGGTGGATGAGGGCCCTCAATACCAGGTGGGGGCCCTTCGAGTTACCGGAAATAAGGTATTCACGGAAGAAGATATCCTTTCTTCTTTGAAGCTTGCCAAAGAGAAGAGGGTCTTCAGCCGGGAGACGCTCCAAAAGGACATTTTAGACCTAACCGACCGCTATGCCGAAAAGGGCTATGTAGATGTGGATATCGTTCCCCTCACCGCCATGGATACCGCGCGACGTATGGTAGACATAACCTTGGAGATAACCGAGGGAAGGCCATTTACAGTAGAAAGGGTCGAGATTAGTGGAAACGTCAGGACCCGGGACAAAGTGGTCCGAAGGGAGATCAAGTTGGCGGAAGGGGATACTTACAATAGCAAGTTGCTGAGGAAGAGCCGCCAGAGCATTAACAATCTGGGCTTCTTTGATGAGGTCAAGGTAGACACCAAGAAGGGTACGGCCCCGGACAAGCTGGTGGTGGATGTGGAGGTCAAAGAGCGTCCCACTGGTTCTTTTACTCTCGGCGCTGGTTATAGCAGCGTGGAAGGCCCGGTCCTGGCCTCCTCCCTTTCCCAGGCTAACCTCATGGGCTACGGGCAGAGGGTTAGCCTCTCCGCGGAGTTGGGGACCAAAGGGCGCCAGCGCTATAGCCTGAGCTTCTTTGATCCTCACATTATGGATACCGATACTTCATTGGGTACTAGTCTATTCCGGACGGAGAGGGTCTATGACCGCTATAAGGAGGGCCGCACCGGGGGAAGCCTGGAGCTGGGGCGGCCACTCTTCTGGGAGGATCTGGTCGGCAGCCTGGGATACCGCTACGAGAGACTCAGAATCTTTGACGTTGCGCTTGATGCCCCGAGTATAATCCGGCAACAGGAGGGGGGATCCACCACTAGCAGCTTAACAGGGACACTGATGCGCGACACACGCGATAGCCGTTTCGACCCTAGCGAAGGTTCCCGCCAATCCCTCTCTACCGAATATGCAGGGGGAATCCTGGGGGGGACTAATTACTTCACTAGGTATATTGCCGATTCAAGCTGGTATCGACCCCTCTTCTGGAAATTCGTGGGTCTTTTTCATGGGAATATCGGCTATGTTAGCGCCTTTGGCGACCGTTCCCTTCCCCTGGGGGAGAGGTTCTTCCTGGGTGGTCCTACCACTGTCCGGGGATTTAAATACCGGGGGGTGGGCCCTGTGGACCCGGCAGGGGTTCCAACGGGGGGCAACAAGCGCCTCTATTTCAACCTCGAGCTAATCTTCCCCCTTTATGAGAAGACCATAAAAGGCTCTCTATTCTTCGATGCGGGAAACGTTTGGGAGGAAGCAAAATCCTATGATCTAGGCTCGCTTAGGACTGCAGTCGGGGTGGGAGTCCGGATTGTCACCCCCGTGGGCCCCATGAGATTGGACTGGGGATTCAACCTGGTCCCCAAACCTGGCGAGAAGTCCTCAGTGCTCACCTTCTCTGTGGGGACATTTTTCTAGATAGGAGGCAGCAGGGAGTGGCCAAATGGGAACCTCTAGCAATCCCCGTTGGACTTTAAGTTTCCCCTTTATCGCCTTTCTGATAGCGATCGTCCCTTGCATTGGTGAGGCGGCTGAGGCCCCAAAATTAGGATACGTAGACCTGCAGCAGATTATCAACCAGTCCTTGAAGGGACAGGCCGCCAAAGCCAGGGTGCAGGTAGAGCGCGATGAAAAGCAGAAGGAGGTCATTGCGCGCGAAGATGAGATTAAAAAGTTGGAAGGAGAGTTGGAGAGGCGTGCCTCGGTCCTTAGCGAAGAGGCTAAGCGGGAGAGGGAGGAGACCATTCGCCGAAAGATCCGCGATCTCAGGCGAACCATTGAGGACTTCAATCGAGACCTGGCCAAGCGGGAGAGCGAGTTAGTGGCAGAGATTTTGAAGGAGGTCACCGGGGTGATTCAGGCCTATGGGAAGGAGAAAGGTTATACCGTCATCCTAGAGAAGGGACAGGCGGGTGTCCTTTATGGGGATGAGGGAGCGGATATCACAAAGGAGATTGTTGAGACCTATAACGCCAAGAAGCCATGAAACTAGCTGAACTTGCCGAGCTACTGGGATGCGTTCTGGTTGGTGATGGCTCTGTGGAGGTCACCGGGTTATCGGGAATCGAAGAGGCCAAGGAAGGGGACCTTTCCTTCGTGGTCCATTCCCGATACTTTCCTTGCCTAGCCACCACCAAGGCGGCGGCGGTTATCGTCCACCACAATGCCCCTTCCTGCCCACGGCCCACCCTCCGGACCGATAATCCCTATCTGGCCTTTGCCAAGGCCCTTTCCTGCCTATATCCACGCCTGATCCCCTCCTTTGGGGTTCATCCATCCGCCATCCTTGGCCCCGGTGTGCACCTCGGAGAAGGCGTTTCTATCGGGGCCTTGTGCTATTTGGGCAAGGAGGTGGAAATAGGGGAAGGGACCACTATTTATCCCCAGGTTTACGTGGGGGAAGGCTCTAAGATCGGTGCCCGCTGCCTGATCTATCCTCAGGTGACCATCCGTGAGGGGGTAATCTTGGGGGATAGGGTCATAGTCCATTGTGGAGCGGTAATCGGAAGCGATGGTTTCGGCTATGCCAGGGATGCAGACGGTAGGTATTTCAAGATTCCCCAGGTGGGGGGTGTCCTCGTTGAGGACGAGGTGGAGATCGGGGCCAACGTCACCATAGACCGGGCTACCCTGGGGCTCACCCGGATCGGAAGGGGGACCAAGATCGATAATCTAGTCCAGATTGCCCATAATGTTGTCATCGGGCAGGATACAGTCATCGTAGCCCAGGTGGGCATCGCCGGGAGCGCAAAGGTGGGTGATCGAGTGACTCTGGCTGGTCAAGTTGGAGTGGTGGACCATGTGGAGATCGGTGACGATTCCACAGTGGGCCCCCAATCAGGGGTGGCCCAATCCCTGCCGCCAAAATCAGTGGTTATGGGTTCCCCGGCTATCCCCCATCAGACTTGGAAAAGGATAGTTCTCTCGCTTCCCAAGATACTCGAGCTCCTCAAGACCCTGCGCCGCTTAGAAGACCGGATGGGAAGGTTCGAGGAGAAGGGAGGGGGAGATGATCGACGTGAGTGAGATCCAGAGGCTCTTGCCTCACCGTTATCCATTCCTCTTGGTGGACCGGATCCTGGAGGTGGAGAAAGGGAAACGGATCGTAGGGATCAAGAACGTTACCATCAATGAACCCTTCTTTGTCGGTCATTTCCCTGGCCACCCCATCATGCCAGGGGTTCTGATCATCGAGGCCATGGCCCAGGTGGGTGGGGTCCTCCTCTGCGAGACCTTAGGGATGCAAGAAGGAAAGCTCCTCTATTTCATAGGGATTGATAAGGCCAAGTTCCGAAGGCCGGTGCTACCCGGAGACCAACTCCGCCTGGAACTAGAGATTCTCCATCTCAAGAGCCGGAACTGTAAGATGAAGGGAAGGGCCCTGGTGGAGGGAAAGCTGGCGGCGGAGGCCGAACTTTTGTCCATGGTAGTGGATCGCCCGGAGCTCCCTTCTGGGGCAGGTATTAAATAGTGAATAGTAAAGGTACTGGGCCATAAGGAGATAGAATGAGCCTGAAGATAGATCCTACGGCCATCGTCGCCCCTGGTGCAGTGCTAGGGGAGGATGTGAGTATAGGGCCCTATGCGGTAATCGGGAAGGACGTCAGGATCGGCTCCGGCACCCGGATCGGCTCCCATGCGGTCATCGAAGGCTGGACCGAGATCGGGGAGGGCTGCCAGATATCCCCCCATGCCCTTATCGGCACTCCACCCCAGGACTTAAAGTATAAAGGGGAGAGGACCTTCATCCAGATCGGTGAGGGCACCATCATCCGGGAGTTTGCCACCATCCACAGGGCCACTACCGGTTTTAGTGGCAGGACGGTCCTGGGTAAGAATAATTTCATCATGGCCTATGCCCATGTGGCCCATGATTGCCTATTGGGGGATCACGTCGTACTGGCCAATCTGGCCACCTTAGCAGGACACGTGGAGATCGAAGACTACGCCATCATCGGGGGACTCAGCGCCGTCCACCAGTTCGTCAGGGTGGGGAGATATGCCATGGTAGGGGGTTGCTCCGGGGTCCTCAAGGATATCCCCCCTTATGTCAAGGCCCAGGGGAATCTGGCCAAGCTCTACGGTCTCAATACCGTGGGACTACGGCGACATGGCTTCTCGCCAGAGACCATAAGGGAGCTGAAGAAGGCCTACCGCTTCCTCTTTCTCTCCGGCCTGAATACCTCTCAAGCCCTTGAGAGGGTGGAGAAGGAGGTGGAGCCCTGCCCTGAGGTGGAGCACTTGGTGGCCTTTATAAAGTCTTCAAAACGGGGGATTTGCAAGTAGGGGCTAAGTTGGAGGAAATAGTAGGTCTCATTGCGGGCTCAGGGAGCCTCCCCATAGTGACGGCCCAGGAGGCCAAGGGTCGGGGCTATAAGGTGGTGGCCGTGGCCATCGAGGGGGAGACCTCCAAGGAGTTAGAGGGTTATGTCGATCGGATCCATTGGATCCACCTGGGCCAACTGGGCCGCCTCATCGAGGCCCTTAAAGGGGAAGGGGTGAGACAGGCAGTGATGATAGGGAAGATCCCCATGACTCACCTCTTCTCTGACGTCCGGCCTGATCTGCGGGCAGCACTGCTCTACCTAAAGCTGAAGGATAGAAGGGGCGATGCTATACTTGCTGCCTTGGCTGAGGAGCTCCTGGCCGATGGGATCACCCTCCTGGACTCCACCACCTTCTTGAACCCGCTTCTGGTGGAGAAGGGGGTCCTTACTATGCGCTGCCCTGATCAACGGGAGTGGGAAGACATCGCCTTCGGCTGGAAAGTGGCCAAGGCTGTGGCCCACTTGAGCATAGGCCAGACGGTGGTGGTCAAGGACTTGGTAGTCCTGGCAGTGGAGGCCATCGAGGGGACCGACGCAACCATTCGGAGGGGTGGGGAGCTGGGCAGAGAGGGGGCAGTAGTAGTCAAGGTCTCGAGGCCCGACCATGACATGCGCTTTGACGTCCCGGTGGTGGGCATGGAGACCATAACCTCATTAAAGGAGGCCCGGGCCACCGTCCTGGCCCTGGAAGCCGGGAAGGCCCTCCTCTTGGACAAGGAAGAGATAATCCGGGCAGCCGATGGGATAGGCGTTGCTATAGTTGCCCAATGATAGGAAAGCTCTCAGCAATCAGCATCCAGCAATCGGCAAAAACCTTGTTTTTTTAGACTGTCCGCTGATAGCTGATGGCTGATGACCGATGAGGGGCTTGGCCAGCCAAAAAGGGATTCGGTATGGGGAAGGACATTGATCGAGTGATTCGGGTGGGGGTGGTGGGGGTAGGGCATCTCGGTCAGCACCACGCCCGTATCTATTCAGAGATGGAAGGGGTAGAGCTGGTGGGCGTGGCCGATACAGACAGCCAACGGCTTCGGGAGATCATCTCGCAATTCAAGACCACGCCTTTCCCAGATCACCGGGAACTCTTTGGCAAGGTAGACGCTGTGAGCGTTGCTGTGCCCACTACCTTCCATTACCGGGTTGCCAAGGAGTTTCTGGACCGGGGTGTTGACGTTCTTGTGGAGAAGCCCATCGCTGAGACCGTGGCTGAGGCAGACGACCTCTTGAGGGCCGCCCAGCGCAGGGACCGGATCCTCCAGGTGGGTCATATCGAGAGGTTTAATGGGGCAGTTCAGGTCCTGAGCCGCTTAGTTGAGGAGCCCCGCTTCATTGAATGTCACCGCCTAGGACCCTTCGCTGCTCGGGGAACGGACGTGGACGTGGTCTTGGATCTAATGATCCATGATATCGATATAATCCTGAGCCTGGTCAACTCCCCGGTCAAACAGGTAAACGCCGTGGGGGTCCCTGTGATCTCTGAGCAGGTGGACATCGCCAACGCCCGCATCCAATTCGAGTCGGGCTGCGTGGCAAACGTTACTGCCAGTCGGGTTAGTGCTGAAAGGCTCAGGAAGATCCGGATCTTCCAGAAGGACACTTATATCTCCTTGGATTACGCCCATCAAGAGGTTGTCCTCTACCGCCGAATCCCACCGGAGTATGGTGGCTCTAGGCTCCCCCAGATAGTGAAGGAGGAAGTGCCTGTGGAGAAGAGGGAGCCGCTGCGGGCAGAATTGGTGAGCTTTATTGACTGTGTAAGGACCCGCCGTCCGCCCCTGGTATCGGGGAAGGAAGGCAGGCAGGCCCTGGCGGTGGCGGCGGAGATAATAAAGAAAATCTGAATCTCTATGGTCAAGGGAATCCTCATGGTGGCTGGCGAGGCCTCGGGAGACCTCTATGGGGCTGGCTTGGCCCGAGAGCTAAAGCTGCTCTATCCCCCCCTTCAAATCCGGGGGATGGGCGGTGATCGGATGCGGGAGGCGGGGGTCGACCTCTTGGTCCCCTCAGGAAGGCTGGCGGTGGTAGGGGTGAGTGAGGCATTGGGTAAGCTGCGCCTTCTCCATAGGGCCTACGAACGCCTCCGTCGAGCCCTTTGGGAGGAGAGGCCGGGGGTCTTGGTCCTCATCGATTTTCCAGATTTTAACCTCTTCCTGGCCAGGACGGCGCGGAAAGCGGGGGTGCCTGTCCTTTACTACGTCAGTCCCCAGGTCTGGGCATGGCGGTCAGGGCGGATCCGGACCATCCGCCGATTGGTGGAGAGGATGCTGGTGACCCTCCCCTTTGAAGAAGGGATTTACCGCCAAGCCGGTGTAGAGGTGACCTATGTGGGGCATCCCTTGCTCGATTGCCTTCCCAACAACCTTTCCCAGGAAAGGGTGCGGCAAGAGCTGGGCTTAGAGCAAGGCCTTCCCGTGGTGGGCCTCCTGCCTGGGAGTCGGGAAGAGGAGGTGCAGAGGCATCTGCCTTTAATGTTAGAGGCCGCCAGGAGGATCCTCCAGGAGATCCCCCAGGCCCGCTTCCTATTGGCCAAGGCCGATTCCTTGCGGTCTACATATGTGGAGGAGCGGCTGGCCCTCGAAGAGCTTCCAATCCTGTCCCTGGCTGGGCGCACCTATGAGATTATGCGGGCTGCCGACCTTCTCCTGGTGGCCTCGGGCACAGCCACCTTGGAGGCAGCCCTATTAGAGGTTCCGATGGTTATAATTTATAGGGTTTCCCCCATCTCTTGGTTCCTGGGCCGGATATTGGTTCAGGTACCTTACATCGGCCTAGCCAATTTGGTGGTGGGAAAAAGGGTAGTCCCCGAGTTGATCCAGTTCCAGGCTACCCCTGAAAGGATAGCCACTACTGCCTTGGAGTTATTAGCTGATCCCCGGGCATTGGAGGAGATGCGGAAAGAGCTCAGGCAGGTCCGTGTCCGCCTCGGGGGGAAGGGCGCCTCTCGGAGGGCGGCCCTGGCAGTCCTGGGGATAATGGGCCTTGAAGCAAAGGAAATTCCGCCTGAGGGGGAAGGATGCGGCTATATTTCCGCCTTTTAGGATACGTCAAGCCTTACTGGAGGCGCCTTTTATTGGCCATGGTCTGCATGGTTCTGGTAGGGGCCCTGGCAGGGGCCGCGGCCCTCCTGGTCAAGAATGTCATTGACGACGTCTTCACCAATAAGGACGTGCGGATGCAAAGGCTGCTACCCATGGCCATCGTCCTCCTCTATCTCTTCAAAGGCATATTCAACTATGGCCAGAAGTACCTCATGTCCTGGGTGGAGCAACGAGTGGTCTTTGATATAAGGAACCGGCTCTATGAGCATCTCCAAACCCTCTCCCTCGGCTTTTTTAACCGCACTTCAACTGGGGTCCTTATCTCCCATTTTACTAACGATGTGGGGGTGATGCAGGGGGCAGTGTCAGGGGTCCTAGGGGACCTCATCCGCGAGCCCTTCACCATCCTTTTTTTGGTAGGCGTCCTTTTCTATCGCCACTGGCAGTTAGCCCTGATCTCTATGTTGATCCTTCCCTTCACCACTACCCTCATTGTGAGGTTCGGGAGGGCCCTTCGCCACTATAGCCGACAGGCTCAGGATAAACTGGCCGATATAAGCCACCATCTCCAGGAGACCATTACTGGGGTCCGTATCGTGAAGGCCTTCGGCCGCGAGGATTATGAGGTGGATCGATTCCACCGCCAGAACAGAAAGTTCCTCTCCCACATCCTGCGCTCAGAGCGGGTGGTGGCCCTCTCCGGGCCAGTGATGGAGTTTATCGCCGGTCTGGGCTTGGCCTTGGTGGTCTGGTACGGAGGGTACCAGGTGATCAAGGGGGTGACTACCCCAGGCACCTTCTTCTCCTTCATGACAGCTCTGCTCATGCTTTATGGGCCCTTGCGCAACCTCTCCCGAGTCAGCAACACCATCCAGAGGGCCCTGGCCGCTACCGAGCGGGTCTTCCGGGTGCTGGACCAAGAGCCCGAGGCCCTGGATAAGCCCGGGGCTTACCCGCTCCCTCCTGTTAAGAAGGGGGTAGAGTTTCGCGAAGTCTACTTCCGATACGAAGACGAGTTGGTCCTGGCGGGCGTAGATTTCGAGGTTAAGGCTGGAGAAACGGTGGCCATAGTGGGGATGAGCGGGGCCGGAAAGACGACGCTGGTAAACCTGCTGCCTCGCTTCTATGAGCTTACCTCAGGCTTGATCTTCATCGATGGCCATGACATTCGAGAGGTGGAGGTTCGCTCCCTCAGGGCTCAGATGGGGATCGTCACACAGGATACCATCCTCTTCAACGACACCGTAAGCAATAATATCGCCTACGGGAAGCCGGAGGCGGACCTTGATGAGATTATCCGGGCGGCCCAGGCTGCCAATGCCCATGACTTTATTATGGCCATGCCTGAAGGCTACGAGACTATCATTGGGGAGAGGGGAATCCGGCTCTCAGGAGGCGAGAGGCAACGGATTGCAATCGCCAGGGCCATCCTGCGTAATCCCCCAATCCTTATATTGGATGAGGCTACCTCTTCTTTGGATGCCGAGTCGGAGGTTTTAGTGCAAGAGGCCCTAGCCAATTTGATGCGCAACCGAACCACCTTCGTCATTGCCCACCGCCTCTCCACAGTTAGGGGGGCTGATAAGATCTTGGTATTGGAAGGTGGGAAGATCGTGGAACAGGGCCGGCACGAGGAGCTCCTGGCCCGGGGCGGGATTTATAGCCGTCTCTATGAGCTCCAATTTCTAAGGGAGGAGGAGAGGCTGGCCCTGGAGAGCTTAGAGAGCCGGGACGGGTCTGGTCATTGATTGTGTAGGACGAGATGGGGAACTGGACGGACCGGATCAAGGATTTGAGGCTTACCCTTAAATGGGCCCCCCCGGTGGGCGTTGCCCTCCTACGAATACTCTATAAGACGGTCCAGGTGGTCCACGAGGATAAGGGGAAGGTAGAGGCCCTATGGGAGCAAGGGGATAATATCATTTGTGCCTTTTGGCATGGGCGCCTTTTAATGATGCCCTTTCTCTGCCCTGGAAAGGCTGCGGCTATCCTTATCAGTCAGCACCGGGACGGGGAATACATCAGCCGCATGGCGGAAAGGCTGGGATTCGCTGTTATAAGGGGATCAGCCACAAGGGGAGGACTCAAGGCCTTTCGCCAGATGATTTCCGCCCTCAAGAACGGGTTCAATATGGCCATTACCCCCGATGGGCCAAAGGGACCCCCGGAGAGGGTTAAATGGGGGGTCATCGAGCTTGCCAAGCTCACCGGAGCCCCCATAGTGCCCGTTACTTTTGGTGCCTCCAAAAGGAGGGTCCTAAAGAGCTGGGACGCCTTTCTTATCCCCTATCCCTTTTCCCGCGGGGTCTTCATCTGGGGGGACCCCCTCTGGGTGCGTGCCGACGCTAGTAAGGCGGAGAGAATAGGGGCCCAGGAGCTGCTGGAAGAGAGACTCAGGGCCATCACGGAGAAGGCGGATAGCTACTTCGATGTACCTCCTTTATAGCTTGGCGCTTTTTTTCTTGGCCATTGCCTACCTCCCCATTTTCCTCTTTCAAGCCATCAAGACCGGCAAGCATTATAAAGGCCTTATGGAGAGGCTGGGCTATTATTCCCCGGCAACTCCCGCTTGGCTTGAGAAGGGGAGGCCCATTTGGATCCATGCTGTATCCGTAGGGGAAGTGATGGCGGCGAGCACCTTGGTTCCCCTCTTGAAGGACAGGTATCCGGGGCTGCCGCTCCTTATCTCCACCGTCACCGAGACCGGAAACCGAGTGGCCCGGGAACGGATCCCTGACGCATTGGTGATCTTCTTTCCATTGGATTGGCGCTGTATTGTCGAGCGGTGCCTGGAGAGGTTCCGCCCCCGCTTATTCCTTTTAATAGAAACCGAGATCTGGCCCAACTTCCTCCATGCCTGCTCCAAGAAGGACATTCCAGTGGCCATCATTAACGGGAGGCTCTCCCGCAATTCCTTCCGGAATTACCGATTAGTGAGGCCCTTCCTACGCCGGGTCTTAGCCCAGATTAGCCTCTTCTGTGTCCAGGGTGAGGAAGATGCCCAACGATTCCTGGAGTTAGGGGCACCAGCGGAGCGGGTGAGAATCACGGGGAACCTGAAATTCGATTTACAGGACAAACCCGGCTATGGCAGGGAATCTTGGGAAGATTGGTTCCCAAGGGGGAGCTCGGTCCTCATAGCGGGTAGTACTCATAAGGGGGAGGAAGAGGCAGTCCTGGAAGCCTTTCTTTATGTGGAGAAAGAGTTTCCCAATCTTTGTCTCCTACTAGCGCCCCGTCACCCTGAACGCCTGGTCGAGGTGGAGGCCCTCTTAGCCAGAAGGGGGATTGTATATACTAAAAGGACGGAACTCCCCTTTAAAGGGATGCAAGGGAAGGTCATCCTGTTAGATACAGTGGGAGAGCTGGCCTCCCTCTATGGCATCGGGACCTTGATCTTCGTGGGGGGGAGCCTGGTCCCCCGGGGGGGACATAACATTTTGGAGCCTGCCCTTTTCGGGAAACCCATCCTCTTTGGCCCCTACATGGAGAACTTCGCGGAGATCGCTTCCCTCTTCCTTTCCCAGGGGGCGGCCCTCCAGGTCAGGAATGAGGGAGAGTTGGCCGATATGGTCCTGGCGCTACTCCGCTCTCCTGAGCGGGCCGCAGCTTTGGGGAAGGCGGCTGGTGATATAATGGCCGCTCATCGCGGTGCTGCCTCCAGGGCTCTAGAGTTCATCGAGGAATACTTATGAAGGAACGCCTCAAGGCTTACTCGCTCCAGTGCCTTCGGGGCGAGCGCAGGGGTCTTGGGGCCAGGCTTTGGTTGGCCTTTTTGACCCCCCTCTCCTTCGCCTACAGCGGAGGGGTGGTGTTACGCCTTGGCCTCTACCGTCGGGGCTGGCTCCCCCCCCGCCGCCTCCCCTGCCGGGTCATCAGTGTGGGAAACCTGGTGGCCGGGGGGACGGGAAAGACTCCATTGGTGGAAGTATTGGCCCGGGCAATGCACCGCCAGGGAAGGAGGGTTGTTATTCTCCTGCGAGGCTACAGGGGCCGGGCAGAAGGTCCACCTACTCTGGTCTCTGATGGATCTCGGATCCAGGGACGGCCTCCCTGGGTGGGAGACGAGGCCTATCTTTTGGCTAGAAACCTCTCAGGGGTACCGGTGATCATGGGGGCCGACCGCTATCAGGCGGGTTGCTTTGCGGTGGAAGAGTTTGGGGCCGAGGACGTCCTTTTGGACGATGGCTTCCAACACCTGGCCCTCTATCGGGACCTGGACATCCTCCTGATTGATGGGGCAAATCCCTTCGGGTATGGGTACCTATTACCCCGGGGGACCCTGCGGGAGCCTGTGACTTCCATAGGCCGTGCCCAGGTATTGATCGTCACTCGTGCAGATCTGGCCGGGGAGACGGGGTTCCTGAAGCAGCATCTCCGTTCCCTTAACCGAGAGGCCCCTATCCTATTAGCCTGCCATCAACCCCATAGCCTACAGGCCGTTGGTGGGGAGGAGACCATGGGGGTAGAGGCCTTACAGGGAACGGCAGCCATGGCCTTCTCAGGGATCGCAGATCCGGCCTCTTTCGAGGCTACCCTAACCCGACTGGGGACCAAGATCCTCAAGCACCTGGCCTTTCCTGATCATTATTGTTTTACCCAAAAGGATATAGAAGCCATCCTAGAGATGGGCCGGGATTTAAAAGCAGAGATGATCCTTACCACCGAGAAGGACGCCGTCAGGATTCCGGATTTTTCTATGGATCAAGAGATACCTATATACGCCCTGAAAATCGAATTCGCCTTCCTCGAGGGCCAAGAAGCCCTGGAGCAGCTCCTGGGGCTTACTTTATAGGAACCGGCTCTTGCACAAAAAATATCGTAGTCGCTCGATTTATCGAGCGAAATAATGCCTGATAAATCAGGCAACTACAAATATCAACAATCAAGGGGTCACTACCGAGTTACGACGCTGATTTTATAGTATGCTCCACCTCTTAGAATACCTGATAGTGATGGCCGTGGCCAAGGCCCTCTGCTACCTCCCCGCCCCTTTGGCGTATAGAATCGGAGAGACCTTGGGACTCCTGGGCTTTTTTCTGGACCGCCAGCACCGGCGGATCGCCTTGGGCAACCTCCACCTAGCCTTCGACGGAAAGTTCTCCCGTGAAGAGATCGAATCCATTGCCCGGATGACCTTCGTCAATCTAGGGCGGACCTTTGTTGAGATTTGCCGCCTTCCCAGGATAGACGCCAAAAATGTGGATAGTTTCTTTGCCTTCCAGGGCCTAGAGAACCTAAGCCAGGCCAAGAAGAAAGGAAAAGGGGTCCTCTTTATCACCGCCCACTTTGGACCCTGGGAGCTGCTGGTAACGGCCTCAGCCCTCAAAGGAGAGCCAGTAAACATCGTAGTCCGCCCTCTGGACAACCCTTATCTCGATGCTGCGATAAATCGCCTCCGGACCCGTTTCGGTAATAAGATCATCGCCAAGAAGCAAGCCCTCAAGGCCGTGCTCACCGCCTTGGGCCGGGGGGAGAATGTAGGGATTCTCATCGATCAGAACATTACGTGGAAGGAGGGGGTTTTCGTAGATTTCTTCGGCCGAACCGCTAATGCCGCTATGGCCCCAGCCATCCTGGCCTTGCGGTCCCACGCCGCGGTCCTGCCCGCCATCATCCATCGCCGAGGGAGGGATAGGCACACCGTCATCATTGGCGGTGAGATAGGGGTGGCCCGGACCGGGGACTTTAGGGCTGATGTGGTTGCTAATACTGCCCGCTTCACCAAGGTGATAGAAAGCTACATCCGGGAGGCCCCTGCCGAGTGGTTCTGGGTCCACCAGCGTTGGAAGACCCAGCCCAATGGAGAAAATCTGCGCTGGGATTAGGGTAAAGTTGAGTGGCCCAAAAGGACCCAAAAGGCGACTGAGCGGGCCCTTAGCCTGGGAAATGGAAGAACGAATACAGGCAAAATCAAGAGCAAGGGGCAGAGTTGAAGGTCAGTTATAAAAGAACCTGCGAGCCTAAAGATATAAAAAGGATCATGGTCAGGGGGGCAAATTGGGTGGGGGATGCCCTCCTTACTACCCCTGCCCTGGCGAGCCTGAGGCGGAGTTTTCCTCAGGCCTATATTGTCCTATTGATAAGACCTGAGCTAAACGGTCTCTTCATCGCTAATCCCCATATAGATGAAGTGATCCCCTATCGCAAGGAGGGATATCACCAAGGCCTCCTGGGGATGTGGCGGCTGGCCCAGGAGCTTAAGAGACACCAATTCGATCTAGCCTTCCTTTTACAAAACGCCTTCGAGGCTGCTTGGATTGCTTTCCTCGCAGAGATTCCTCACCGTTGGGGCTATGCCGTGCAGGGCCGAGGCCTTCTCTTGACGGCCCGGGTCCACCCTGACCAAAAGATACGCCACAGCCATCAGGTGGACTATTACCTGGGCCTTGTCCAGGCTCTGGGTCTCGAGTTTGCTGAGCGCCGGCTGGTGTTAGAAATCCCGAGGGAGGCAGAGGAGGCGGCAGAACGCCTCCTCCAGGCAGAGGGCTTGGATACGGGGGATGCCCTAGTGGGACTTAACCCCGGCTCAAGCTACGGCCCGGCCAAGCGCTGGATGCCCGAGGGCTTTGCAACCTTGGCAAACCAGTTAGCCCGAGATGGTCATCGGCGAGTAGTCATTTTTGGCTCTAGGAGGGACATATCGGGTGCTGCCCAGGTAGCCTCCCTCATCCAGGTTGGGGCGGTTAACCTGGCAGGGAGGACCTCCCTGGAAGTTCTGGCGGCCTTGCTCAAGCGTTGCCGGGCTCTGGTGACCAATGACACCGGGGCTATGCACGTAGCCGCCGCTATGGGGACCCCGGTGGTTGCCCTCTTTGGGCCTACCGATCCTCAGACCACCGGTCCCTTGGGGGAGGGCCACCAGATTATATACCATCCGATTGCCTGCAGCCCCTGCCTCCTCCGGGAGTGCCCCACCGATCACGAGTGTATGAAGGCCATATCGGTTGAAGAAGTATTGGCGGCCGTGGAGAAAGTCCTTAATAGACCCCAGACCCCAGACCCCAGACCCCAGACCAACCGTCCTGCCGTCTTTCTGGATCGTGATGGGACCATTAATGAGGAGATGGGATACCTCGGCCATCCGGAACAGGTTAAGCTCATCCCTAACGTAGCCGCCGCCCTGAAGACCCTCAAGGAGAAGGGGTTTTTGCTCATAGTGATTAGCAACCAGTCGGGGGTGGCCCGGGGTTACTTTAGTGAGGCGGAAGTTGAGGCGGTCAACAAACGGCTTATGGAGCTGCTCAGGGAAGAGGGGGTGACCCTGGATGGCGTCTATTACTGTCCCCATCACCCCTTTTATGGAGACAGGATGGACTGTGACTGCCGTAAGCCCAAGCCAGGGCTTGTCGAGCGGGCGGCCATTGAACTCCCCTTGGATCTCGATCACTCTTATGTAGTTGGGGATCATGGGGTGGACATCGAACTGGCTCGAAAGTTAGGTCTCCGGTCGGCCTTGGTACTCACCGGACATGGTCAGGGGGAATGGGAAAGGACCCGCATCCAGGGTGGGCCAGATCCCGATTATGTAGCTCAGGACCTCTACTCCGCTGCCCAGTGGATCCTGAGGGATTTGAGGCAACGAGGACGAGACAGTGGTTCATTCTAAGTCTTTGGATCTCCAAGGGGTAGAAAGGGTCCTCCTCCTCAAGCCCAGTTCTTTGGGCGACGTGATCCATGCCCTGCCCACAGCGGCAGCTATTAAAGAACGATACCCTGAAAAGCAAGTCGGCTGGCTAGTGGAAGAGGAGACGGCCCCTATCCTTAGGGGAAACCCATTCCTGAACGAGGTGCTTGTCCTCCCCCGCAAGCGGTGGGAGCGGGAGCTAATCATTCCCCATCGCCTCTTCTCCGCCCTTCGCGAGGCTGGGAGGTTTCTCCAGGGGCTCCGAAGACAGCGCTATGAGTTGGCCATTGATCTACAGGGCCTTCTAAAGAGCGGTGTTTTGACCCTAGCATCTGGGGCCCGCCTCCGATTGGGACTCGAAGGCGGCCGGGAAGGGAGTCACCTATTCCTAACCCATCGGGTACCCATAGGGGATGGAATAGAGCATGCGGTGGACCGCTATCTTCGGGTGGCGGCCTACCTGGGGGCGGAGGTGGAGAAAAGGGAGTTTCCCATCCACTGGGGTGAAGAAGAGGATGCCCGGGCGGAGGCCTTTCTTGCAGGAGGCCCTGGCCCTTGGGTGGTCATCCACGCCTCGGCTCGGTGGGGCACCAAGCTTTGGGAGGCCTCCGGGTTTGCGTGCCTTGGAGACGCTTTAGTGGCAAAGATGGGGGTCTCTGTGATTCTCACTGGAGATTCCAACGATCTTCCTTTGGTAGAAGGGATTGCCGAGAGGATGAAACACCGCCCCCTTGTAGTAAGCGGCCGCACCAACCTCCAGGAGCTGGCTGCCCTCCTGGCCAAGGTGGAGCTAATGATTACCGTGGACTCCGGTCCTATGCACATGGCTGCGGCATTGGGAATCCCGGTTCTCGCCCTCTTTGGTCCCACCGACCCTCGCCGGACTGGCCCCTATGGGGAGGGCCATGAAGTCATCCGAAAGGGTCTTGAATGTAGCCCCTGCCTCCGCAGGCGTTGCCCCATTCCCGATGAAAGGGCCTGCATGAGATCCATCAAAGTGGAGGAGGTTTTGGAGAAGGCCACAGAGATGCTCGGGAGGGGAAGGCGGCATTGAGGAAGCCGCAAAAGCTAATCATTTTTGCCCTTCTGGCCTTTTTCCTTATCGGAATCCCTGTCCTGGCCGATCCACCCGTGGTCCCCAAGGCGGATAGGAAGGCCCTCGATCGTTCCTTCGCTGTTGGAGAAAAACTCACCTTTTCCCTCACCTGGATGGGGATCCGGGGGGGTACTGCCACCTTGGAGGTGAAGGAGGTGGTCAGGTTAAATGGCCGGGAAGCCTACCGCATCATATCCACCGCCCGGACTACCCCCTTCTTCTCCACCTTCTTTCGAGTGGAGGATCGGGTGGAGACCTTCCTAGAAGCGGCTGAGCTTTACTCCATGCGGTTCGAGAAACACCTCCGGGAGGGCCGCTACCGCCACGACAGTGTGACCGTCTTTGATCAGAAGCGGCTTATGGCCAATTACCGGTATGTGGACCATGGAAGGCGGAAAGAAGAGGCTTCAGTGAATCCATTGGAGTACAATCAGGGACAGGACTATCCAATCCCGCCCAGGGTCCAGGACGAGCTCTCGAGCTTCTATTTCTACAGGACCCAGAAGATAATACCCGGAACGAAGACCTTTGTAGAGACCTTTGCCAGTAAAAAGAACTGGCAGGTGGAGGTCCGGGCTATAAAAAGGGAGGTAGTGGAAACACCCGCTGGCACCTTCAATACAATTCTAATAGAGCCTTTACTCAAATTCGAGGGGATATTCCAGCGGAAGGGAAAGGTCTATATCTGGCTCACCGATGACGAGTATAAGATCCCTGTAATGCTCAAGAGTAAAATCGTGATTGGCTCTATTTATGCTACCTTAATAGAGAAGGTGCTCCCTCAGGTGAAGGGACCTCTGTCGAGCGAAATTCCAGAAAAAAGAGACTGATATGGGTCCTCCCCCTAAATCCATTGTTACCGGTGTCGCGGGCTTTATTGGCTCCCATCTGGCAGAGAGGCTCCTCCAGGAAGGGCACCGGGTCCTGGGTATAGACTCATTCCTGGATTCTTATCCCCGGGCCTTAAAAGAGGCTAATTTACAGTCCCTTAGTTCCCACCCTTCCTTCTCCTTTCTTGAGGGAAGCCTCCTCGAGCTGGATCTTCGATCGATCCTGGAAGGGGCAGACTATGTATTCCACCAGGCTGCCCTGGCGGGTGTCCGGACTAGCTGGGGGAAAAGCTTTAAGACCTATCTGGATAATAACGTCCTTTCAACCCCGCGCCTTCTGGAAGCGGCCAGGGAGGGGATTAAAGGGCTCAAAAGGATTGTATATGCCTCATCATCCTCGATATACGGTGACCTAAAGGAACTCCCTTTAAAGGAGGACTGCCAACCCCAGCCCCATTCCCCTTATGGAGTGACCAAGCTGGCGGGTGAGCACCTCTGCCAGCTCTATTATAGGAACTACGGTCTACATGTAGTTTCCCTCCGCTATTTCACTGTCTATGGGCCTCGCCAGAGGCCGGACATGGCCTTTCA
>JACRGL010000018.1 GCA_016212365.1 Candidatus Methylomirabilota bacterium
AGCGATTGGCGCATCCGGGTTGGAGACTATCGGATCATCTATGAGATTGAGTTAGACCAAAGATTAAACAAGCTGTCCAGACTTGGAGAAGGCGAAACTGCGAAAGGGCAAGGGTTTGGTGATGAAAGAACTTGAAAATGAACCTTGAAAGGATGGACATCACGAACAACTTGATAGAGGTTAGGGTATGACCGCGGACGTAAATGTCAAAAAGATTATCCTTGAGATAGTAGAAAAAATCAAGAAGGAATACCAACCATCCAGAATTATCCTCTTTGGTTCTTATGTATATGGTAAGCCTGACAAGGATAGCGATATTGACCTTTTGATTATAAAGGATACACAAGATAGACCTATAGATAGAAGAGTTACAGTAAGAAGGATTGTGTCTGGTTCAGAATAGGAGACAAAGAATTAGCACGAGCCAGAAATCTCCTTAATTTAGGAGACTTGGAGGGGGCAGGATACCAACTCCTTGCCCTCTTGACCTTTACAAAATGGGTGAGAAGGGCAGAGGAGGAGATGAAGAAGGTAGGGTATGGGGAGGAATCGCTGAAAGGTGTGTCGATATATTTGGCATCTCTCATCAATAGAATAGGAGAATACTTAAATTCTGTGTGCAGGTGGGATAATTCGCAGACGCGGGTTGTGGGTGCTTTTGGTCGACAAGCGATTCCAATGGTTTGGGACTTCCCAGAATTAAATCCCTTTTCTCAGGCAGTGGGTAGTCTATCCTCGATGACAAGATTGGGATTTAAAGCAATCGCAAATTTGTCTGAGGTTAGCAACTATGGTAGTGTTACTCGTGTATCTGCAACCAAACTCCCCTATCCTGACAATTTTTTTGATGCCATTATCACTGACCCACCTTATTATGACAATGTTCCCTATGCAGACTTATCCGACTTCTTCTATGTCTGGCTAAAGCGCTCAATTGGTCATCTTTATCCCGAGCATTTCTCAGGAGAGCTTACACCAAAGAAAAAAGAAATTGTTGCGGATGCGAAAAGACATAGAAGTGAAGAGGGAGGACAGACGTCCCGTCTGTCTGGCTCTTATGAAAATGATGTTTATCCACAACTTGAAGAGATAGTAAAAGAAAGGGTAAATACGCTCTTTGCAGAAGGCATAACCGGTGCTGATTTGGTTATTGCCTGTGTAGGTGCAGGGCTTAAGGCATTTACACAGTTTGAAAAGGTAGAATATGCTAATGGTGAGGAGGTAACATCAGAGAAGTTTTTGCATATCGTGGAGGGGCTGGTTTTGGAAACTATCCTGGAAAAACTCTTTGGAATCCCTAAGAAAGGGGTATCAGCAGTTGATGCGACGACTCGCTTCTATGTTCTCTGGCGCTATACCTATGGCAGGTGATAGACATCCTTCATAGATGCCTGTATCTTCTGGAGAACGAGACCTACAAGATACCTGAATTCTTAGACCAGTCAGTCCCTGATATTGAACGACTGCGGATTGTGGCCCAGGCTCTGGCCGGAACAACCCTTGCTGGCAGTCCTGAACTTATAACTACAACTTCTGACGAGAAGTCATCCCTTTCAAAGCTATTGACCAACTGGAAGAGTTTAGCGGAAGACAATCCTTTTCGGAGACGATAGATATGAAACCAAAGAGGTATATCGTCTGGTCAACTGACAAAGAGATTGACCTAAACGACCCATGGCAGAGGAAGTGGTATATCAATCAGGTATTAACTTATGGTAGGGCAGAGGATATCGCTGAGTTGGATTGGGATGAAGTGAGAAGATTACTGCCCGAGCTGAACTTGCCGCTAAGAGTCCGAAGACTATGGGAGGATTACTTTGAATACGCTAAAGGGTAAAGGAACCCTTATACCAATTCAGAGAAAACTGTTGGTTGAGTTCGGAAAAATTCAAGAAACATCTTTCTTCTATCTAACTGGAGGCACTGCCCTTACCGAATTTTACCTGGGACATCGCCGTTCCTACGATTTGGATTTCTTCACTGGCGAAAGAGACCTGATTATTCCATTTTCAAGAGTTATCGAGGAAAACCTGCACCGAGAGCAATATGCTTTTAGTGTTATTCGCAGATTTGAATCTTTTGTTGAGTTCGAGGTCAATAAAGAAGGTGAAAGTGTGCGGCTTCATTTTGCTTATGATTCACCCTTTCGTTTTGAGGAACCACATCTTTCGGAGTTTGGGGTCAAGATAAATGACTACCAAGACCTTATTGTGGACAAACTTCTTGCTTTCTTTGGACGATGGGAACATCGGGATGCTATTGACCTATTCTTCATTTTAAGAACCGAGCGGATAGAAACTTTGTTCAAGATGGCAAAACAAAAGGACCCCGGTTTTGACCCGTATTGGTTCAGCGTTGCCCTTAAAGGGGTTGATGAGTCTCCTGATGAAATTGGTCAATGGCCCGTAGATATGCTTGTTGAGGTAAGTGTTAGAGAGTTGAAGAGCAAATTCTTGAGTCTTGCTCGAGAAATTATGGATAAAATCAAAGACATCCTATAAGGAATCAAGAGAAAAATTGATGGGTTTGTAAAAAAGTTTTCCACACGATATTCAGTTTTCAAAGAGCTGTTCTTTGACAAATTAACAATTCACGAAGACCCGCAGGGGGTCATAGGGTTCTCCGGATTTAAGCATGGCCAGCATGATTTGGAGAAGTCTTTTACCGACAAAGATGAGAGCCTGTTTCTCTGTTTTGCCCTGAGAGAGTTTCCGGTGATAGAGAGTTCTCATCTCTGGGTTATGCCGTAAGCAGGCCACGGCGGCCATATAGAGGGCCCATCGAAGGACCTTCGGTCCTCTTTTGCAGATGGTATTCTCCCATTGAGTTTGGCCGGACTGAAAGATCTTGGGGAAGTACCCCACATAGCCTACAGCCTTGGTGGAAGAGGAGAAGTTAGAGCCATCGGCTCCTAGATAAGAGAGGACGGCGGCTACGGTCTTTTCTCCCACTCCGGGGATAGTCAGAAGATTTTCACCTGGGAAAGGGTCTTTGGGTTCTTGAGGCGAAAGAAGTTCTTTGATCTCGCCCTCCAGCTCTTTGATGGAAGAAGAGAGATTTTCAATATGTCTGAGTAGGATTCGGAGCGATGTCCCTCGGGCCTCTCTGGCTCGGCCGGAGTAGATGGAAGTTCGAGCCGTGGTGAGAAGTTCATCGATCGCTTTGAGGTCGAAGTTATTTCCCTTGATGGAGCGGACGATCTTTTCGATCTGTATTTGATGAGATTGGAGGCATATACGAAATTCCTACAGGCCGTAGAAAAGAAATCGAAAAATTCCTGGAGAAACACAAATATTTGTACCCTATATTAAAAGAAGGAAGGGAGCGAATAATTTCTGTTTTTGGAGAAAACGTGAAGATTTGCTTGGAGCTTCACCATGACCCTGAAGAAGGCTGGGACGAACTGTTTATTGTCATCAAATCCGCATACAGTGCAGAGAAAGCTATCGAGCTTGAAAATAGACTTGCTGAAGAATGATTCCTTGATAGGATAAAAGACACTAGGGGAAAACTGAACATCATAGAGGAGCCACTATGAGTTTCAATTGGAAGGATTATGTTTATCTTGCCGAAGATCTTCTGAATCGGACAGAAGAGTCTTGCCTTAGGTCCTCTATAAGCAGAGCCTATTATGGAGTATTTTGCATTGCAAGAAATGAGAAAGGTTATCAGAATTATAAGCCTAAGAAGGGTGAAAATATTCATTGGATAGTAATAAATGCATACAAAAACTCAGGTGATACAAACGGTCAAAACATCGGAAGGATTCTCGACAAGCTCCGAAAATCAAGAAATGATGCAGATTATGACGAGAGCAGATCAATTGACAGGAATCTTGCTGAACGGATGCTGGTTAGTGCCAAATAGATTTTAACTCATATGGGAATTACGTAAGCCATGGCCTCTTCGAATTAGACCAAAAGATCAAACAAGCCATCCAGCTCTGGAGAGAGCGAAACTGCGAAGGGGTAAGGGTTTGGTGATGAAAGAACATAAGAATATAATAAAGATTAACCCAACCTGCGAATATCCTTGCCAGTGGGATGACCTGATCGACTCTCGGAAGAAAGTAATTGCCACAATATACACCCTTGAAGAAGGGAAAAAAGATAACTTAAAACCAGGAGTAACAAAAGGCAAAGATGGTATCTATGATATAGTTGTCTATGCTAAGGAGATCAATAATGAAGTAGTGAGAAATGCCTTGAAAGACTTAGAAAAGATTACAGGCAAACAGTATATTTTTGCTGGTTCTTCCTCCCCTGAAGATAAGATTATTACCTATGCCAAAAAGCTTATGAGGCCTTAACATATAAGAATGTGGAGGCGGTAAAGAGTTTGACCGAAATGATTAAGACCGAGATTGAGGAACTTATAAATGAAAAGTCTTGAATCTTTTTGGAAAGAGACTAAAGAGCAATTCGATAAGCTGGAGAAATCCCTTATTGATTGCTACATTGGTTTTCTGAGAGAAGTAGCCAGGGTGTATTTGAATCAAGGCAGAAGGGTATTTTTTAGGGAAAATCGGGTAGTTCATTGGGGTGAGGGAAATTTTGGAACACTCATTATTGAAGGAAATGAAGAAGTAGGTGAAGTTTTTGGAGATTACATCTCAGAGGTTCGTTTTGAACCAGAAATTAGTGAAAAGGTTATAAGGGGGTCTGTGGAAATAAAAAAGGAAAATATTGAAGACATAAAATATGAGTCTTAAAAAGAGGTATCCAAATGAAAGCCAAAAAGTTTATAAGCAAAGTTTTACCTGATGGACATCTCTCTTTACCAGAGGATACAGCTAAAGAAGTGGGAAAGGTCTTTGAGGTAATGAATAAACACAGATATCTGCGTTAATCTGCGTTCATCCGCGTTTATCTGGTTTTCACCATGCGTAACTTTGAAGTGGCCAAGATTTTTAATGAGATTGCGGATATCCTGGAGATCAAGGACGAGAATCCCTTTCGGATCAGGGCCTATAGGAGAGCGGCCCAGAACATAGAGGCCCTCACTGAGGACGTAGCGGAACTGGCCCGGAGCGATGCCTTGGAGAAGGTCCCGGGAATCGGCAAGGACCTGGCCCTGAAAATCCAGGAGATCCTGACCACCGGGAGGCTAAAGTACCTGGAGAACTTGAAGAAGGAGGTCCCTGAGAGCCTGGTGGATTTCCTCTCGGTGCCCGGGGTAGGCCCCAAGACTGCCAAGCTCCTCTACGACCAGCTCGGAGTGGATAGCATCGAGAAGCTGGAGGGCCTCGCCAAAGGTCATAAGCTCCAGGGCCTCCCTGGCATCCGGGCAAAAACCGAAGAGAACATCATCCGGGGTATCGAGCTTTACAAGAAGGGGAGGGAGCGGATGCCCCTCGGGAGGGCCCTTCCCCTGGCCCAGTCCATTGCTACCCAGCTTCAGGCCCTCCCTGAGGTGAATCGCCTTGCCTTTGCAGGGAGCCTGCGCCGAATGAAGGAGACGGTAAAGGACATTGACATTCTGGTGACATCAGACCATCCGGCCAAGGTAATGGCAGTGTTTGCTGGCCTCTCCCAGGTTCAGGAGGTTCTGGCCAAGGGAGAGACCAAGTGTAGTGTTATTCTGAAGGAGGGGATCCAGGCCGACCTTAGGGTTGTGGATCCAGAGAGCTTCGGGGCCGCGCTTCAATACTTTACAGGCTCTAAGGCTCACAACATCAGGACCCGCGAGCTGGCCGTCAGGAAGGGCCTCAAGCTCAGTGAATACGGCGTCTTCCGTGATGCAGATGGGAGGCGCCTGGGTGGGGCCTTGGAAGAGGACATGTACGCTGCATTAGGCCTCCCCCTTATCCCACCGGAACTCAGGGAGGATACAGGAGAAATAGAGGCTGCCCTTGAGGGCAGGCTCCCCGCTCTCGTAAAGCATTCCGACATTAAGGGTGACCTCCACGTCCACAGCCACTGGAGCGACGGGGCCCATTCCCTGGAAGACCTTGCCGAGGCAGCTATGCGGAAGGGCTACGAATACCTGCTCATCTCGGACCACAGTAAATCCATGGGGGTGGCCCGGGGCCTCTCGGAAGAGGAACTCCGGAAGCAGCTCGAGGAGATTCGGACCCTTAACAAAAAATTCAAGGGCTTCCGCTTCCTGGCGGGGATTGAGGTGGACATTCGCGCTGATGGGTCCCTGGATTTCCCAGACGAGGTCCTGGCCCAACTGGATATAGTGGTAGCCGCCATCCATTCCGGATTCAAGCAGGCCAAGGAGGCCATGACCAAGAGGATTGTCAAGGCTATAAGGAACCGGCACGTCCACATCCTCGCCCATCCCACGGGCCGGCTCCTGGGTGAGCGTGAGGGCTATGAACTGGACTGGGATGAGGTCCTCCGGGTAGCCAGGGAGACCAATACCGCCATGGAGATCAACTCGTATCCAGCTCGCCTGGATCTAAACGACCTCAACACCAGAAGGGCAAAGGAGGCCGGGGTTTCCCTGGCCATTAGCACTGACGCCCATACCCTGAGTCAACTGGAGACCATGGCTTTAGGGGTGGCTACTGCCCGCAGGGGCTGGCTAACGAAGGCAGACATCCTGAATACCCTTTCTGCCAAGACCCTACTGGAAAGGAGTTCCAAAAAATGAGAGGAAGGCAAACCCCCTTATATAGAGTCTATTTTATTTTTTTATTGATTGCTGCCCTGGTCCTTTTCCCCTTCATCGCCCATGCCTTCACTATTATTAGCGAGGCCCAGGAGGTGGAAATCGGCCGGCGGGCCGACGAGGAGGTCAAAAAGAGGTTTGGCCTTTACGAGGGGCCTGAGATTTCCTCTTATGTGGCTGAGATAGGCCAGCGCCTTGTGGTAGAGGCCGAGCCTAAAAGCTTCCGCTATCGCTTCCAGGTTCTGGACACCCCTGAGGTAAATGCCTTCGCCCTCCCAGGGGGATACGTTTATGTGACCAGAGGTCTCCTGGCCGAGCTTAACAGCGAGGCAGAGCTGGCCGGAGTTTTAGGCCATGAGATTGCCCATGTCTCGGCCCGACACGCAGCTAAGCAGCTTACAAGGGCCTTTGGCTACCAATTCTTGATGTTTGGAATCGTGGTGGCTAGCCCTGGGGGGCGGGAGAACGTGGCAGGATGGGCGGCCGTTACCAACGAACTCTTTACCCAGATCCTTTTGGGGTATGGCCGTGAGGCAGAGCTAGAGGCCGACGAATTGGGCCTTCGCTATACCTTCAATGCGGGCTATGACCCCCGTCAGATGGTGGCCTTCCTGCGGCATTTGAAGTTCAAAGAGAGGCTCCAGGCAGTGGAGTATCATGCCTTCAGGGCCACCCATCCCGAGATTACCGAGCGGATCGTCAAAGCAGAGACCATGGCCGGGCTCATCGCCGGTAATCGGGCTTTGGAGATCGGGGCCGATGCTTACAAGGCCCGCCTGGAGGGCCTGCTTTATGGGGACAAAAGGGACCGCAAACGCCTCCAGATTTATGCTGCCAAGGAAGGGGACACCCTGCGGAAGGTGGCCCGAGAGGTGTTGGGTGACGAGGTTAAGGCCTGGGAGATAGCTAACTTCAATGGCTTAAAAGAGGATGCGGTCCTTAAGGATGGGCAGCGGCTAAAGATTATCCCCAGGTAGTCTTTATTTACTACCTTAAAGAGCTCTGATCCATGCCGGCAAACTTACCACCCCAGTATCTCGAGGCTGAAAAGCGTTACCGCCTGGCCAAGGCAGTGCCTGACAAGATCAAGGCCCTGGAAGAGATGCTTGCCATTATCCCCAAGCACAAGGGAACGGAGAAGCTCCGGGCAGACCTGAAGCGGCGGATGTCCAAACTGAGGGCCGAGGCCCAGAAGAAGAGCGGGCCGGGGAGGCGCGGGTATGCCTTTCACGTGGAAAGGGAGGGGGCTGGCCAGGTAGTGCTGGTTGGCCTGCCTAACGTGGGGAAATCGGCCATACTAGATAGGCTCACCAACGCTTTACCCGAGGTAGCCGAGTATCCCTTTACAACCCGGAAGCCCCTGCCGGGGATGATGGAGTTCGGGGATATCCAGATCCAGTTGGTCGATCTTCCCGCCGTTTCCCCTGAATACACAGAACCATGGGTTTCGGGCATCATACGGAATGCCGATCTCGCCCTCCTTGTTATCGACCTAAGCGGGGAAGACCCCCTCGAGCAAATTGAGGTGGTAAAAGGCGAGCTAGAGCAGCAATGGAAGATCCACCTGGTGGGGAGTGGGGAGGAGGGAGACCCGGGTGAAGTGGGCAGGGTATCGAAGAAGACCCTGATCGTCGGTAATAAGAATGACGGGAAACGGGCAAGCGAGAACTACACTATCCTGCGCGATTTGTACGGGGAACGCTTCCCCACCATCTCTATCTCGGCCCGAGATGGGGTGAATCTGGAAGAATTGAGGCGGCGAATCTATGATTTGTTACAGATCATGCGGGTTTACACTAAGCCCCCCGGGAAGGAGCCGTCTTTCTCCAATCCCGTGGTTCTCCCGAAGGGGAGTACCGTCCTCGATGTGGCCGCCTCGGTGCACAAGGACTTCACTCAGAAATTGAAGTTCGCCCGGATCTGGGGTGGAGGGAAGTATGAGGGTCAGAAGGTCCAGCGGGATTATGTTGTCCAGGATGGAGACGTGATCGAGCTCCACATCTGAGTAGCCCTTTATGCCCTTTATCGCCGACCTGCACCTCCATTCCAAGTATAGCCGAGCCACCAGCCGGGAGATGGAAGTGGAGTCCCTGGCCCGATGGGGCCGGACCAAAGGGATTGCCCTCTTAGGGACCGGGGACTTTACTCATCCCACTTACTTCGCCGAGCTCAAGGCTCAACTCGAGCCCGCCGAGGCGGGCCTCTTCCGGTTGAGGCGGGGCGAGAGGAATGTCCGCTTCCTCCTCTCCGCGGAGGTATCAAACGTTTACCAGGAAAAAGGGAGGCTCCGGAAGATCCACACCGTCATTTTTGCCCCTTCCTTCCAGGCTGTGGAGAGGCTCAACGCTGCATTGGCCCGGCGGGGAAACCTCCTGGCCGACGGCCGTCCCACCTTTGGCTTTTCCGCCCGGGATCTGGCCAGGCTCGTCCTGGATATCTCGACCGACTTCTTCTTAGTTCCGGCCCACGCCTGGACCCCGTGGTTCTCTCTCTTTGGTGCCCATTCTGGCTTTGATTCCTTAGAGGAATGCTTCGGGGGAGAGGTCAAGAACATCTACGCCATCGAGACAGGCCTTTCCTCGGACCCTGCTATGAACTGGAGGCTCTCGGCCTTGGACGGGGTAACCCTCCTCAGCAATTCCGATGCCCATTCCTCCGCAAAACTAGGCCGGGAGGCTAACGTCTTTGATTGCCCCTTGGATTACTGGGAAATCATCAAGGTCATCAAGACCAGAGATTGGAAGCGCTTTCTCCACACTATCGAATTTTTCCCCGAGGAGGGTAAGTACCACTATGACGGCCACCGAGCCTGCGGGGTTCTCTTTTCTCCCGCGGAGACCAGGCGGCAGGGTTACCTCTGCCCGGTCTGCCGCAAGCGCTTGACGGTAGGGGTTATGCACCGGGTGGAGGAGCTCGCTGACCGCCGCGATGGCTTCGTCCCCCCTAACGCCATCCCTGCCAGGCATCTGGTTCCATTAGAAGAGATCATTGCCTCGGCATTGGGCCAAGGGGTAGGGACAGGGGCGGTGACCCAGGAATACGAGCGGCTGGTGGGCCAAGGGGATAGCGAGTTCGTTATCCTGCTGGATCTGCCTAAGGAGGAGCTTGCCCGCTTTGTCCCCCCGAGGATCCTGGAAGGAATCCTCCGGGTGCGGGAGGGGAGGCTCAGGATAGTCCCCGGTTACGATGGGGTCTATGGCAAAATCGATATCTTCGGGGAAACCGAGGAGAAGGCAGAAGAAAAGGCCCAGCCATCCCAGATGAGCCTTTTTTAAAGTTGGGACAGGGCTTATCCCATCTCCATAGATGGAGGGACAGATTTATCCCTGTATAAGAGAGTAAGGGAAGTAGGATGTGGAAAAGAGGATACCTATGGTCTGGATCACTGCCGGGATTTTCGCTGCGTGATGTTCTTCTCCAATAGCTTACTGGATACCGACCGAAAAGGGCCCGGATTCTGCCCCCGCTGCCAGAAGATTCGAAAAGAATAAACTCTTGATTGAGGTATATTTTTAGTATATACTATAGGTGATACCAATGCAAAAAGCAGGAGGTGCTGCCATGTCTAAGGTCCTTTCCCTCAAGCTCCAAGATGAAATATTCCGCGAGGCGGAGGAGCTTGCAAAGAAGAGGCAACTTCCAAGGAATGCATACTTCAACCACGCGATTGACTTTTACAACAAGCTCTGGAAGCGCAAGCTTCTGAAGCAGGCCTTAGCAAAGGAATCCGCGCTGGTGGCTCCAGACTCTCTGGATGTGCTCGAAGCATTTGAACAGATGGAAGACGAACTTGGCGAATAATCGTCATGGAAGTCAAAAAGTGGCATGTTTACCTGGCGGACCTGAACCCTAAAATTGGAACGGAACCGGGAAAGGTTAGGCCAGTGGTGGTTGTCCAGACGGACCTTCTAAATTCAACCCATCCCTCGACCATCATATGTCCTATTACGACCAATGTGCAGCCCGAGGCCCAGGTCTTAAGAGTCCATCTGCGCAAGGGGGAAGCCGGGCTGAAGCAGCGGTCCGATGTAATGGTTGATCAGCTTCGGGCAATAGATAACCGCCGTCTGATAAGACAACTCGGGAAAATTTCGCGTCGCAGCCAAGAAAATCTGGCACGAAGCATCCGGATAGTGCTTGAGTAGGGTCAGATTTGGCGGCGCCCAACGCCGTATAACACCTAGAATATATCAAATGAATCGAAAAGATATTATTAACGAAACGAAAAGGAGGCTGTTTGCCGCATGAGGAAAAAGGGGAAAGTTAAACCTGATTGGAATAAATTTCACCAATGGGAGAAAAGATACGAGATAGATCGACTCAGAAAACTCGAGCCCATAGAGAAGATAAAGATTCTGGATGACCTTTACAAAACAGTTCTAAAAATCAGGCAAAGTTTGAAGAAGATGGATTCACAATGATTATTAAAACTTTGAAAGATATTGCTCAACTTCTCAAAAAATCAAATATTCCATATATGGTGATGGGTGGTCAGGCAATAGTTGTTTATGGCAGGCCAAGATTTACTCAGGATATTGACATCACAGTTGCCTTGACCCCAGAGGAGTCTGATCCACTGCTGAATGCTGTGGGTGAAGTATTCAGAGTTTTACCAGAGGATGTTAAAAAGTTTATCAGAGAAACCTGGGTTTTACCCTTAGAACACATCGAGACAAAAGTGAAAGTGGACATTGTCTTTTCCATAACCCCTTTTGAGAGAGAGGCCATTGGAAGAGCCAGAGAAATACTTATTGATGATGTTTCTGTAGAATATATCGCACCTGTGCACCTGGTTGTTCAGAAAATCATCGCCGGAAGAACAAGAGATTTAGAGGATGCAATGGGTGTTCTGGAAGTTCAGGGAAAGGAAATAGACGTCGCAGAGATTGAGAAAATAATAAAAGCCGTTGCAAAGGGAGCAGAAGGGAAAGAATGGCTTAAACGATGGCGGAAGCTAAGGAAGGGAATACCCTGAAAAACCATGGAAAGTCAAGGTGTTATAAAAGTCGGATGCTGTGGGTTTCCTATTGCTAAAAGCGAGTATTACCGCCGCTTTCCTGTTGTGGAGATCCAGCAGACCTTTTACCAGCCCCCCAAAGCCGAGACCGCCCGGCGCTGGCGGCAAGGGGCATCCCAAGAATTCGAGTTTACCCTAAAGGCATGGCAGCTCATCACCCATGAGCCTTCAAGCCCAACATACCGCCGCCTCCGCAATCCAATTCCGGATAAGGAAAAGGGCAATTATGGCTCCTTCCGGTCCACCCGGCAGGTCATAGATGCCTGGGCCAGGACAGAAGAGATTGCCGAGGCCTTAAAGGCCGGGCTTATCGTCTTTCAATGCCCCCCCAAGTTCACCCCTACCCCGGAACACAAGGATAACCTCCGCAAGTTCTTCTCTTCTATCGACCGGAAGGGTTATCTTTTCGCCTGGGAGCCCAGGGGGAAGTGGAGGCCGGAGGAGGTCAGGGACCTGTGCCAGGAACTGGACCTCATCCATGTGGTGGACCCCCTAAAAGAGGAATCCCTTTACGGAATGATCCGATACTACCGCCTCCACGGCCTTACAGGCTACCGCTATAAGTATACAGATAGAGACCTGGAAATCCTTAAGGGTAAGTATGATCCCGACGTCCCCACCTACTTTCTCTTCAATAATACCTTCATGGGGGAGGACGCCCTCCGGTTCCAAGAAATGCTCAAGGGGTCATTGGAAAGCCTGATAAATCAGGCAACTGTATAGCCTGATAAATCAGGCAACTACAAAATCGATGCATAATTCAGGGGGAAGGGGTCATATGAGAGAAGTGGTCACAATGTGGCGGTATACTAAGATGGTGGTCCTGGCCGCCCTCACTGCCGCTGTCTACGCCGCCATCCTTATCCCCCTGAAGGGATTCCCCCTCATCCCGGGTTTCACCGAGTTTCGGCCGGCCAATGTGGTCCCCATTGTCTTTGGCCTCCTCTTCGGGCCGGCAGGTGCCTGGGGCTCGGCCTTGGGAAACCTCATTGGCGATTTCTTCGGCACCCTATCTCTAGGGAGCCTCTTCGGCTTTGTAGGGAACTTCTTCTACGGCTTCGTAGGCTATAAGATCTGGGGGCACATGGGCTGGTTATCCTCAGGAAAAGGGGTCGATATAAGGTCGGGGCGGCAGTTTCTGGAGTATGCCCTGGTAGTCTTCCTGTCGAGCGCAATCTGTGCGGCCATCATCGCCTGGGGCCTGGAGCTCCTTGGACTCCTGCCTTTTGCCATCCTGGGCTCCATCATCACCCTGAATAATTTCTTTACTGCCCTGGTCCTAGGCCCCTTACTCCTCTGGCTCCTCTATCCCCGGGTCTACCGCTGGGACCTCCTCTGGACCGATATCATGGATGAGAAGGACGTTTCCACCCACCTGAGCCCTGGATTCGGTGCCCTCTTCATGTGGAGCGGGGGTTTGGGAGGCCTGATCGCCGGCCTTGCCCTTTCGACAGGCCTCTATGGCGCAGTGCCCTTCACCTTTGGGGCAGGGACGGTTGGGGGAGCGGTAGTCCTGGGGGTCCTCCCCTTCCTGGCCCTCTTTTTCCTGGGATGCCTATTGATGTGATCACTCTAAAAGGGGTACATTTCCGCTACAAAAATGCGCCCGAGGAGGCCCTGCGGGGGATAGACCTGCACATCGACCCCGGGGAATCGGCTTTCGTCATGGGACCCAGCGGGGCAGGGAAATCCACCTTGTGTGCTACTTTAAATGGCTTAATCCCCCACCTTATCAAGGGCCAGCTCCAGGGGGAGGTTTGGGTGGCGGGAAGGGATACCCGGCAGCACCAGGTCAAGGAGTTGTGCCCTATGGTTGGCCTGGTCTTTCAAGACTTCGAGGCCCAGCTCTTTTCCACCAGCGTAGAGCTGGAGGTGGCCTTTGGACCTGAGAATCTTGGCCTCGACCGGCCAACACTTCGGGAGAGGGTAGAGAGGGCCTTGAGGCTGGTTCGCCTGGAGGCCTTGCGCCGGAGGCAGCCAGCCACCCTCTCGGGCGGGGAGAAACAGCGCCTGGCCCTGGCCTCGGTCTTCTCCATGGAGCCTCAAATCATTGTCCTGGATGAGCCCACTACCGACCTGGATCCTATGGGCAAAGAAGAGCTCTTCGCCGCTGCCCAGGAGCTCCGGAAGCGGGGGATGACCCTGGTAACCGTGGAACATGAGACGGAGGAGGCCCTCCAGGCAGATAGAATCGTAGTGATGGGGGAAGGGAAGGTCCTTGCCCAGGGCAGCCCTCGAGATATCCTGAAGGACGTGAAAGGTCTGGAGGAGCTGGGGATAAGGCCTCTTCAGACGGCAGAACTCTCCTGGGCCCTGGGCCTACCAGGTATATGGGCGACTCCGGAGGAGGCCTTCGAAGGGATTCAAAAAAGGGGATGGTCTCTCTCGCCCCTGGCCTGTCAAAAGTTGCAGGAGAAGGATGGGAAATGGGAATACGGGGAAGTGGTTATCCAGGCCCAGGGCTTGGGTTACCGCTACAATGGGGATGTCCCTGCCCTGCAAGAAATTGATCTCACCGTTCGAAGGGGCGAATTCCTCGCCCTCGTAGGCCAGAATGGGAGCGGGAAGACCACCCTGGTCAAGCACCTGAATGGCCTCCTCACCCCTACCCAAGGCGAAGTATTGGTGGCGGGAAAGGATGTCCGTGGAGAAAAGCCTAGCCGACTAAGCCGTAAAGTTGGGCTGGTCTTCCAGAACCCCGATCATCAGATCTTTGCGGAGCGGGTCTGGGACGAGATAGCCTTCGGCCCCCGGCTCCAGGGCCTCAGTGCAGGGGAGGTCTCTCGCCGGGTAGATCAGGCCTTAGAAGCGGTGGGAATCCAGGACTTCATGGGGGCAGACCCCTTTGTCCTCACCAAAGGGGGGCGCCAGAGGGTGGCCGTGGCCTCGGTGCTGGCTACCCAGCCTGAAGTAATCGGCTTGGATGAGCCCACTACCGGCCTGGACTATCGGGAGCTTAAGAGCATAATGGAGCTGGTTCAAAGGCTCAACCAGGCGGGACACACCATTGTGATGATTACCCACTCCATGCCTTTAGTGGCCGAGTATGCCCACCGGGTGGTGGTGATGAAGGAGGGGAGGATAATCCAGGATGGGCCTGCCCGCTTGGTCTTCTCGGACGACAGGGCCTTAGCAGAGGCCTCCTTGAAGGCACCCCCCATTGTGAAATTGAGCCATCGCATGGGTTTCACCACCCTCACAGTAAGGGAGTTTTTGGATTGCCTGGATAAGAGGCCTTCCCCTTGAACCTCTACCTCTATTTAGATAGGGATACTTTTGTCCATCGCCTCGATCCACGGACCAAGATCCTCCTGCTCCTGGCGAGCTTCGCCATGGCCCTCCTCTTTTCGCACCCCTTCTACGTAGCTTCCGTGCTGGGGCTTATCCTGCTCTATTGCGCCCTTGGGGGTTCCCTGGGTAACCTGCGGAAGATCTGGTTCCTCCTCCTTACCATTGGGCTCCTTTCGTTGGCGGGCTGGTCGCTCTTTGCTAGAGGCCAGACGCCCCTTTTCTGGCGGGTAACCTGGGAGTCCTTTTCCTATGGCCTTGCCACCGCCATCAAGATTGACACCATGATTGTGGCCGGGGTGATCTTCCTTTCTACCACCAAGAACGAAGAGGTGACCCTGGCCCTGATCCGCCTAGGCATTCCCTATTCGGCAGCCTTCGCTTTTTCTATGGCCCTGCGCCTGGTGCCCACCTTTGCAGGCACCGCAAGCACAGTGGTCGAGGCCCAGCGCTCCAGGGGGCTCGACCTGGAGTCAGGGAATGTCCTGGAAAGGGCAAAGAAGTACATCCCCCTCCTTGCCCCCGTTTTCCTCAACACCATCAGGAGCACCGATCAACTGGCCATGGCATTGGAAGGGAAGGGGTTCGGGTCGAGGAGGGGCCGGACCTTTTATCTGGAGATCGGATTCAAAAAAGGTGACTTCCTCGCCCTGGCCATTACCCTGGCCCTTCTGGCCCTAGCCTTGGTGATGAGGATGGCTGGGTTTGGCAGGATTCCTGGCTTGAGCGCTTAACGGGACAACCATGGCTAAGGCGTTCATAGGCTGTAGCGGTTGGAGCTACCGGCACTGGGGGGAAGGGGTTTTCTATCCGCCGGGCCTAAGGCAGGCCGATTGGCTGGATTACTATAGCCGCCATTTCAGGACCGTGGAGATTAACAACACCTTCTATAGGCTTCCCGAGGAGAGGGTCTTTGTCCGCTGGAGGGAGACGGTGCCCCAGGGCTTCATATACGCCGTTAAGGCCAGTCGCTTCATCACCCATGTAAAGAGGCTCCAGGCCCCTGAGGTGGCCGCGGCCAAATTCCTGGAGAGGGCCTCGGCCTTAAAGCAGACGCTGGGCCCTGTCCTTTTTCAGCTCCCCCCTTCCTATCGCTTGGATTTAGGGCGGCTGCGCCATTTTTTAGATTATCTCAGGGCCCAGACCCTGATACCGGACTTGCAGGCCGTTTTCGAGTTCCGCGACCCCACATGGCTCAGCCCTAAGGCCTGCGATGCCCTACAGGGGGCAGGGGTGGGTCTTTGCCTCTCCGACTGGCCGGAAGTCCTGGTAGAGGGTCCCATTACTGCGGACTTTGTTTATATAAGGAGGCATGGCCCTAACCGGCTCTATGCATCCCCTTATTCCCAGGAGGAGCTGATGGCCCTTGCCGGGCAGGTCCAAAGGTGGCTTGGAGCTGATAAAGACGTATACGTCTATTTCAATAACGATGCAGGTGGCTTTGCGGTAAAAAACGCCCTGTCCTTGCTTGAATTGTTGAGACTAGAGAAAAATAGATCCAATTTTTTGAAACCGCCATGAAGGGTTTTGACCTAAAGGACTACCCCCGCTACCTGACCACGGCTTTCCAACCCTACGATCCTTTAGAGATAGCCCAATGGACCGAAGAGGTCGTCTGCCAAGGGGACGCCCGCAAATATACAGACTTTTACTGCGTGGGGGTGTATGGGGGTATCTCAACCGGCTATACCGTGGGTTGCCCACTCCGCTGTGCCTTCTGCTGGGTAGAGTGGTCCCGGGACTTCCCCGAGAGCTCCGGCGAGTTCTTCACACCTTCTGAGGTGCATCGGCTCCTCCTGAGCAATGCCCGGCACCGTAGGATTCGGAAGCTCCGGATTTCAGGGGGAGAGCCCACCTTGGGCCGGGACCACCTGCTTCACGTCCTGGACCTTTTAAAAGGCCAGGACTACTTGTTTATACTGGAGACCAATGGGATCCTATTGGGGGCCGATGAGGGCTATGTCCGCGACCTCAGTGGCTACCGCAACCTTTATCTCCGGATATCCTTAAAAGCGGGCACTGCCGAGGGTTTTGAGCGGAGGACCGGGGCGAGAGGGGAATTCCATGGGTTTCCCTTCCGGGCAGTGGAGCATCTCCTAAAAGCGGGCCTGGACTTTCATGTGGCGGCCATGAGCGATTCTCGACTAATGCCGGCTGGGGAGCGGAAGGCCATGCTAGAGAAGCTCGAGGATGTGGGCTACCGGGGCTATCTGGAAGAGGAGGTCTGCGATCCCTATGCTACCACCCTTCAGCGCCTGCAAAGGGCTGGTATTCGTATTATATAATATGCAAAAATTTAGCACAGAAAAATTGTGTTGACATGTGTTGTTTAATATCATAAAATTGGCCAAAATTTTATTCACAGGAGAGATGCCTATGAAAAGGACCACGGTTACCCTTCCTCAGGAATTGGTAGAGGACCTGATGGTGGTGACTAAAGCAAAAAATAAGACCCAGGCAGTGGTGGTTGCTATCAAGGATGAAATAAGAAAGAGGAAAATGGAACTGATAAGGAAGATGGCGGGGGAGATGGAGTTCGTGAGAGAGGCCGAGGAGATTCGCCATGGCGACCATCGCCTCGGATAAAATGGTCTTAGTGGACACCTCCGTCTGGATAGATTACTTTAGGAAGAAAGAGGAGGTATACGATAGGCTCAACCGGCTCATGGATCAGGGGAGGGTTTGCTGTGCCAGGCTAATTGTGGCAGAACTGATCCAGGGGGCGAAAGAGAAAAAGGAGATCGGAGTCATTAAAAACCTCTTAGATGTTTTTCCCATTTTAGAGGAGGGGGAGGATACCTGGTTACGAGCAGGGATACTCTCTTACAATATACGGCGTAAGGGCAAAGAGGTAGGCCTGGCCGATTGTTATCTCGCTATTATGGCCACTGATAGCGAGAGTGTGATCTATACCTTCGATCAGCATTTCAAGGTCATGACCAAATTCCTCTCCAAGATGCAGCTAGCAGAAACCCTAGCATAGTGGAATAGCCCTTTACAAGGACTGGATTTTGCTATAATCTATACTACCAGGTTTAAAGAAGATGCCTGAATATACCCCTAAGGAGCTGGAAGAGGAGGAGCGGAGGCTCAGGCGCCTCCGTTTCACCGTGGGCCTCACTATGAGCGTCATTAGCCAGGGGAATCTTTCCTTGGAGGAGGCCTCCCAACTGGTGGCTGCCACCCGGGACTTGGCCCTTCGGCTTTTCCCTGGCAAGGAGGAGGCCTTCGATTTGATTTACCTCCCCCGCCTGCGGCGGCTCCTTCAGGAGAAGTATCTCCTCCACTAAGGGGGGTCAATGGCCACTTGCCTTTACTGCGGAAAGCGGTCATTACTGGTGGCCCGTTCCCTCTCCCTGTGCATAGACTGTTTGCGTCATGGCCCAAAGATGATCGAAGGCCAGATCAAAGAAGTTCACCGCCTCTCCCGTGACCCTTTCCGCCTTCCACCTTGCCCACCCCGCGACCCCAAAGGTGCCTTATGTAATATCTGCGCTAACGAGTGCCGGGTGCCGGTAGGAGGAAAGAGCTACTGCGGGGTTCGCTGGAACCGGGGGGGACGACTCCAGGGCGTGAGCCCTTCCGAGGCCAACGTCGATTGGTATTATGACCCCCTCCCTACCAACTGCGTAGCCGATTGGGCGTGTCCAGGGGGAACAGGGGCCGGCTATCCCCGCTTTGCCTATCGTCCAGGTGCCGAGTACGGTTACAAGAATCTAGCGGTCTTCTATCAGGCCTGTTCCTTCGACTGCCTCTTCTGCCAGAATTGGCACTACCGCCAGCGAATAGAGCAAAAGGTGCGGATGACTGCTACCGATCTGGCCAACTGGGCCGACGAGGCCACCGCCTGTATCTGCTACTTTGGCGGGGATCCCACTCCCCAGCTTCCCCATGCCCTTAAGGCCTCGCGCATCGCCCTGGATAGGAGCCGGGGTCGGATCCTCCGCATCTGCTGGGAGACCAATGGAAACATGCACCCGAACCTGCTCCGGTCCATGGTGGAGCTTTCCCTGAAGAGCGGCGGTTGCATCAAATTCG
This sequence comes from Candidatus Methylomirabilota bacterium, assembly GCA_016212365.1. Lineage (GTDB taxonomy): Bacteria > Methylomirabilota > Methylomirabilia > Methylomirabilales > JACRGL01 > JACRGL01. Next base: position 18,962 of record JACRGL010000018.1, read on the forward strand.
ACCTCAAAGCCTGGAGTGAAATGCTCCACCTGGCCCTCTGCGGGGTGAGCAACCGGAGGACCCTGGAGAACTTCCAGCGGGTGGCGATGCGGATCCAGGAACGGCCCGACCCCCCCCTCCTGGTGGCCAGCACTCTTTTAGTCCCTGGCTATGTAGATGAAGAGGAAGTGGGTTATATCGCCCGCTTCCTGGCATCCCTTGACCCGGAAATTCCTTATGCCCTCCTGGCCTTTCATCCCTGCTTCTACATGTCCGATTTGCCCCGCACCTCCCGCCAGCATGCTGAGGCCTGTCTGGAGCGGGCAATGGCCGAGGGCCTTAAGCGGGTTCGCATAGGCAATCTCCACCTTCTGAGCGAGGCCTACTAGGATGTCCCCTTTTTCCGCATCAGGGGTTGATCGTGTCCGAATGCGAAGGGGCCTTTCTCGAGCCGCCATCCTCATTGCTGTTCTCGCCCTGCTCCTGAGCTATCTCTACCCATTCCTGAGGACCTCCTTTTTAAGCCTCTTAGTCATCGGTGATCTAGTCAGGCCTGGCAGGAGCGACCTTCTAGGTAAGGTCACCCAGGAGCCGAATGTAGATCGGGTTCGCTTTCCCGGCGGCGGTCGGGAGATGGAGGCCGATCTATACAAACCTGGAGATAGGCGCAGGCATGCGGGCGTGGTTCTTATTCACGGGGTAAACGAGGAGGGGAAGAATGATCCCAGGATGGTGTGGGCGGCCAGGATCTTTGCCAGAGCAGGCTTCGCAGCCTTGGTCCCCGACTTCTCGGGCTTCAAGTCTCAGAGGCTTCGCCTTTCCGACATAGGGGAGATCGTGGATAGCTTCCTATACCTTGCATCCCAAGAGGCCACTGTCTTCCCCGATAAAATTGGGCTCATTGGCTTCAGCTACGGGGCAGGGCCTACCCTGATCGCAGCCGCTGATCCCCGGATTAACGGGAAGGTCCGCTTTGCTGTCTCCTTCGGTGGCTACTACGATCTCGGCAACCTCATTAAGTTCATCACTACTGGGTATTATGATTTCAAGGGGGAGAAGTTCTATTTGAAGCCCAACGATTATGACCGCTGGATATTCCTGCGCTACAATTTGGACTTATTGGAGGACGACGGAGACAAGCGCCTCCTGGCCCAGATAACCGAGGCCAAGGCCCAAGAGGGAAGAGAGGTGAGTAACCTGGTGAAGGGCCTGAGTCCTGAGGGTAGGGCCGTCTATGAGCTCCTAATCAATCGGGACCCCGAACGGGTGCCGACCCTGCTCCAAGGGCTAAATCCACGGCTACAGAGTTACATCGCAGCCCTCTCCCCAGGCCAGGTAATGAGGAATGTGAAGGCCTACCTCTTCATTGTTCACGGGGAGCCGGATAACTTCATCCCCCATACCGAGAGTCTGCGTCTCTACGAAGCCGTTGCCGATAAGAGTCGGGTTCATTTAGGCCTTCTTCGCATTTTCAGCCATGTGCGGCCTACATTGCCTCGGGCCACACCGGGAAACATCTTTAGGATCTACATCCCCGAGGTAGCCAAGTTCTACTCATTGATCTTTGACTTCCTGCGGCAGCAGAGGTAAGGAGACAAGTCGGTAGCGAGGAGGGGACCATGAGGGCCCTCGTGACAGGGGCTACGGGTTTTATAGGGAGCCACGTGGTGGAGGCCCTTATGGCTGAGGGCTATCAAGTCAGTTGCCTGGTGCGGGAGGCCCGCGATCTTCGGTGGCTCCGGGGTCTACAGGTCCAATTGGTCTATGGGGACTTAACGCAAGAGACCACGCTTAGGGAAGCAGTCCGAGAGGCGGAGTTCATCTACCACCTGGGGGGGATTACTAAGGCCAGGAGGCCCCGGGATTATTACGAGATTAATCATCGAGGGACCAGGAATCTAGTGGAGGCTTGCCTGGAATGGAATCTAGGGCTTAAGAAGTTTGTCTATTTAAGCACATTGGCGGCCTTGGGCCCTAGCAAGGAGGGGAGGCCCGCCCGGGAGGAGGACGAGCCTCATCCGATAACCGATTACGGCAGGAGCAAGCTCTTGGGCGAAGTAGAGGTCCTGAAGCACCGGGAGCGCCTTCCGGTGACTATTGTGCGAGCCCCTGCCGTTTACGGCCCCCGAGACCAGGATCTTTACCCCTTTTTCCGAACAGTCGCTAAAAGGGTCAAGCCCGTCTTAGGGAAGGACGAAGGGTCATTGAGCCTATGCTATGTCCAAGACTTGGCTGCTGGCCTTATTTTGGCCGGGGAGAACGAAAAGTCGGCTGGCCAGGCTTTTTTCATTTCCGAAGAAGGGTCCCATTCCTGGAGCGAGGTGGGAGATCTAGTGGCCGAGACCCTCGGAGTGAGTGCCCTGAGGGTCAGAATTCCCCCGAGTTTCATTTTCTTCCTGGCCTATCTTTCCGAAGCCTGGGCTATTTTAGACAAGAGGCCGGCCTTGATTAACCGGCAGAAGGCGCGGGAGATCACAGGGAGATACTGGGTCTGTGATATTACTAAGGCGAAGGCCGAATTGGGATTCAAGCCCTGCTTCCCTTTGAGGGAGGGCTTAAAGCTAACGGTGGCTTGGTACCGGAAGAAGGGATGGCTCTAAAGAGGAGGGTATGAAATGGACCTCTTTGACAAATGCCGGGCTTATACGGCGGCCAAGGAGGTTATGGCCGCGGGCTACTACCCCTATTTCAGGCAGATCACCTCCGCTCAGGAACCCGAGGTGATAGTGAATGGCCGCAAGATGATCATGATCGGCTCCAACAATTACCTGGGGCTTACCACCCACCCCAAGATTAAGGAGGCGGCCATAAAGGCCGTCAAGAAATATGGGACGGGCTGTGCAGGGTCCCGCTTCCTCAACGGTACCTTGGATCTCCATGAGGAGGTAGAAAAGAAGATAGCCCTCTTTAAGGGGAAGGAGGCCGCCCTCTTATTCTCCACCGGCTTTCTGACCAACCTGGGGGCCATTGCCGCCCTGGTGGCCAAAGAGGATGTGGTGATAACCGACCGGCTTGACCATGCTAGCATAGTCGATGGTTGCCGTCTCTCCTTTGGCCAGACACGCAAGTTCCGGCATAATGACATGAAGGATCTGGCGCGGCTGCTCCGCCTGGATCGAGCCCGGGGAAAACTTATCGTGGTGGATGGGGTCTTCAGCATGGAAGGGGATATCGCCGATCTTCCTACCATCGTTCGCTTGAGCAAAGAATATGGGGCTCGGATCATGGTGGACGACGCCCACGCCACTGGGGTCCTGGGAAAGAACGGTAGGGGTACGGCCGAGCACTTTGGCCTTGAGGACAGGGTAGATATAATCATGGGGACCTGTAGCAAGTCTCTGGCCTCTATCGGGGGGTTTATTGCCGGTTCCGAGGAAGTGATTCATTATGTGAAGCACCACGCCCGGGCCCTGATCTTCAGCGCTAGCCTTCCTCCGTCTGCGGTTGCTACTATCGGGGCTGCCATTGATGTCATTAACAAGGAACCCGAGAGGCGGGAACGATTGTGGGAGAATACCCGGAAGATGAAGAAGGGCTTTCAGGCCTTAGGCTTTGACACCGGTTCCAGTGAGACCCCTATCATCCCCATAGTGGTAGGAGATGACTTTCGGGCCTTCCAGATGTGGAAGCTGCTTGCGGAAAATGACATCTTTGCCAACGTGGCTGTCTCCCCTGCCGTTCCCAGCGGCCGGGCCCTCATCCGTACCAGCTATATGGCCACCCACACTAATGCCCAGCTTGATCGAGTCCTCGATGTCTTTGAGAAGGTAGGAAAAAAGCTGGGGATTATCTGAGGTCTTGTCCTGTGGAAGGGGTGAGGGTTATCCCTGTCCAGGGAAAGGGGCAACTCCGGGAGTTCCTTCACCTCCCCTGGAAGATCTACGGGTGCAATCCCTACTGGGTGCCCCCCCTCTTACGCGATCAGAAGGTCCTCTTTTCATCTCGAAATCCCTTCTTTGCCCACGCGGAGGTGGCCTATTTCCTTGCCTGGAAGGGTGGGGAAACCATCGGCCGGGTGGCCGCCATCCTGAATCACCTCCATATCCACCTCCATCAAGAGAAAGCCGGGTTCTTTGGCTTCTTCGAATGCCTGCCGGATTATGAGGCCGCCATTTGGCTACTAGACGCGGCCCGGGGATGGCTCAAGGAGAAAGGGATGCAAATCCTTCGGGGCCCCATGAACTTCTCCACCAATGAGGAGTGCGGGTTCCTCTTGGAGGGCTACGACTCTAGCCCCTTCCTGATGATGCCCTATAACCCCCCTTATTACCCGGATTTTATGTCCCGATATGGACTCCGCAAGGCCAAGGATTTATTGGCTTATATAGTGGATATTCCCAAGGAGGTCCCGCCCCGCTTGCTTCGGGTGGCCGAAGCCGTTAAGGCAGAAGGGGTGAGGGTGAGGACCATTGATATGGGGAGGTTTGAGGGGGACATAGAGACAATCCGTGAGATTTACAATGCCGCCTGGTCCGAGAACTGGGGCTTCCTGCCCCTGAGCCCCGAGGAAATTGCCTGGACCGCTTGTCGCTTGAGGCCCCTGGTGGTGCCCGAGCTAGCCCTTCTAGCTGAGGTGGCAGGAGCCCCTGTTGGTTTCATGCTCTGCCTCCCCGATTACAACCAGGCCTTGAAGAGGCTAAATGGTCGCTTGGGCCCCCTGGGTCTCGCTAAATTCCTCTGGTATAAGCGTTCCATCACCGATTTCCGCGTCATGGTCTTCGGCATCCGTCCCGGGCACCGGAAAAAAGGGATCGATGCCCTATTATATCTGGAATCCCTCA
>JACRGL010000163.1 GCA_016212365.1 Candidatus Methylomirabilota bacterium
AGGAGGGCCAAACCCAGGAGGAAGCCTAGGCGGGCCCCCTTCATTGCCCCTCCCGCGAGATCTCGGCCTGGGCCTTCTCTAACTTCTTTCTAAGATCCTCATTCTTTGGGTCCAGCTCCAAGGAGCGCTGCCACTCCTTCAGGGCCTCACGAACCATGCCCTTCCGGTAGTATACATCCCCGAGATGCTCTAATATTACGGCGTCCTTTCCCTGTGTGAGCTCCACCGCCCTCTGGATCTCCCCGAGCGCCTCCTCCAGCATCCCCTTTTTGAAGTAGGCCCATCCCAGGCTATCCACGAAGGCCCCGTTATTGGGCTCTAGCTCTAAGGCCTTTTTTACCAAGGCCACGGACTCATCTAATTTGATGCCTTCTTCCGCATACATATAACCCAGATAATTATAGGCATCGGCGTGCTTGGGATTAAGCTCCAAGGTCTGCTTGAACTCCCCCTCCGCCTTTTCGATCTGGCGGCTGCGCTCATAGGCAGCCCCTAGCTGGTAGTGGTAGCTGGCGTTCTTGGGGTCCAGGGAGACTGCCTTCTCCAGGCTGGACACGGCGGCAGGAAAGTCCTTATTCTGGAGGAGAGTAATGCCCAGAAGGAAATGGAGGTTCCCGTCTTGAGGCTTCATGGCCAAGGCCCTTTGAAAGGCGGCGACCGCTTCACCGTACTGACCCTTCTGACCGTAAATATAGCCCTTATGGATAAGGGCGTCCAAGAAATGAGGGTGATCCTTTGGTATCCTGTCTAGCTCAACTAAGGCTTCGTCATAGCGCTTCATCTCCTCAAAGGCGAGGGCCAGGTAGTAGCGGGCATCCCGATTATGGGGATCCTTGGCAAGCACCTCTTGGAAAGTGCGGGCCGCCTCCAGGTAGGAGCCTTCCTCGTAAAAGACCAGACCCATACGATTCTTGAGGGCCAGGTTATTGGGTTCCTCCTCCAAGAGTAGACGGTACTCTTTTAAGGCGGAAGCGAAGTCCTTCTGACGGATGTATACCTGGGCCAGGCGCTCCCGAATCTCCTTATTTTGCGGGTCTGCCTCTAAGGCCTTCTGGTAAGTGGCCTTGGCCTCCTCATAGCGCTCCTCCACCTCGTAGCTATAACCAAGGGCGGAAATAGCCGCATCGAAGTCGGGCTCCCGGGCCAGGGCCTCCAGGAAGTACTCGCGGGCGTAGCCGGGGAGCTTCATCTCCAGATAGATCCGCCCTATGTAGTAACGGGCCAAGTGGGAGTTGGGATCCACTTTGAGAAGCTGGTTATATACCTCCAAGGCCTCGGCATAGCTCCGGCCCTCGGTATAGAGGTTCCCCAAATGAATATAGGCCTCAATACGACCCTTATCGATCTCGATCACCCGCTTATAGTGGGCCTCCGCTGCCCTCGCGTTACGCAGGTTGACATAGGCAGCAGCCATCAAGAGGTGGGCCCGGATATACTCGGGATCAATGATGAGGGCCTCCTCCGCCTCTGTGATGGCCTCCCGCCATTGGCCCTTGCGGAGGTAAAAGGAGGCCAACTGGGTCCGCAGAAATGGAGAACGGGGATCGTAGCCCACGGCCTTTCTTTGATAATCAATGGCAGCATCCAGGTTTCCTCGGAGCTCCTCCAAGTTGGCCAGGGCATAGTAATAATAGGCCTGAGGGTCGAGTGGGGCTTCCTCTTTAGCCTTTGGGCCCTGAGGAAGAGAAGCCTTTTCAGGGATGCTACTTAGGATAGGGGCAGCACAGCCCATAATCAGGGCGATGGCAAAAAGGAAGAGGAACCCCATCGGGTTTTTCAAGAGGAGATTCCCCGTCCTAAAAAGCGACCCTCTCTGCTTCACAGCTTTCACCTTCGCCCTCCTTTGTATCTAAAATTAGCAGAAAGGCGATGGGAGGGCAAGGACTTTCTCATGAGGATTTCCCTTGACCGGGCCTTCTAGTTAATATAGCTTAATAATGCCTTTTGTTTCCGGCTCAAGGAGGGCTCGTAGAGAAGGAGGGACAGGGATGGGGAATAAGTGTTTTCCAATTGGTTGGTTTGACCGCAGGGACTCTTCAGGATCCCATGGAAGGAGATCGTTGACCAGTCCTTCCTCGACCCCGATCAGCGAATCGCGCTTCCGTCGTAATGACCCTTCAAGGGAAGATCGAAGGAGTCCTGAAGGACCTCATGGCCTATGAGCCGGAGAAGGTGATCCTCTTTGTCTCTAAATGCCTTATGCTCTAGGGCTTCACCGTTGTCCTATACATGCCCTCTACATCAGTGTGATTCTGCTGTCATCTTAAGGTAACGGGCTACATCTAAGGGAAACCGGTGGGTATCTATAGGCTTTGTGATATAGCCGATACATCCTGCGGCGAATACATTATTTTCATTCCCAATTAAGGCGCATGCGGTAAGGGCCACTACGGGTATTTGCCTGGTTGCGTCGTCATCCTGAAGCGCCCTGGTCACGTCGAGGCCGTCCATTCCTGGAATACGAATGTCCATCAGGATTAGGCCGGGCTGGATTTCCCTGGCCAGCTTCAGGGCATCATGCCCTGTGGTAGCCGAATAGACCAAATATCCGTGGGCCTCGAGGACATCCCTAGTAAGCTCTATACTCCGCTCATCGTCGTCCACAATGAGAATTATTTCTCCTGGCATATCTCCCCCCTTAGCAATTCATAGCGCGGGTTGCTATATTACAATTAGCCCGCAGCAGAGAGTCCATCCCCCCTGTGGCAGGGGGGCGGAGACAAAGGCAATACGAAGGTGAATGTGCTACCCCTTCCCTCCCCTTCGCTCTCCGCCCAAACCCGCCCATTGTGCATCTCCACAAGCCGCCTGGTGAGGGCCAATCCTAATCCCGTCCCCTCGTATTTCCTGGCGTATGGGTTATCGATTTGAGCGAACTCCTTAAAGAGCTTATCTTGATCCTCGGGCCTGATGCCTATGCCTGTGTCAGACACCGAGATTTTTACAACATCTCGGTGTCGTTCACGGTTGACGGTTAACGGTTCACGGAGTTCTATTTTTCCGTCAACTGTGAACTGTGAACCCTGAACCAGGTGCGCAGCAACGCGCACGTCGCCCCCTTCGGGCGTGAACTTGACAGCGTTACTCAGCAGGTTATACATGATCTGCTTGAAGCGAATCGGGTCGGCTTTGATTCTGGAGAGGGAAGGATCCGTCTCCAGCTCCAGCGAGAGGTCCTTCTTTATGGCCTGGGGTCGAACAATAGCTATAGCTGCATCAAGGACATCGGTAAGGAGGAATTCCTCATAGCGGAGTTCTACCTTCCCCGCCTCCACCTTGGAAATATCGAGGATGTCGCTGATTATGCTTAAGAGGTGCTTACCGCTCGCCAGGATATTAACCACGTATCGGTCCTGTCTCTCATTGAGCTCCCCAAAGCTCTTGCCCAGCAGCAGCTCGGAGAAGCCGATGATGGAGTTTAGAGGGGTCCTCAGCTCGTGGCTCATATTGGCGATGAATTCTGACTTGACCCGGCTGATGTCCTCTACCCTCTTCTTTTCTAGCGATTCCATTTCCAGCCTCCTCATCTCCGTTATGTCCTTGATGATATGGATGATGCCCATTATCTCATCACCTTTAAATATAGGGGATGTGGAGATCATGAAAATGCCGCCCATATGGGGGTCCTCTACTTCCTCTGAGGCGGACATTTTGGTATTCAGGGTTCTAATAAGAAGGCAGCTCGGCAAGGGACAATCTCTGCCATGTATAACCTCGTAGCATTTCTTGCCGATAAGCTGATCATGGGTGGCATTTAGCTTCTCCGCCAGGGCCCGATTTGCCTTAATAATCCAATGCTCTTTGTCGATGAGCAAAATCATGTCACTGATGGAATCGAAGGTATTCTCCCACTCTGCTTTGGCCTGGGCCACCTTTTCAAAGAGCAGGGCGTTCTCAAGGGCGATGGCCGCCTGGTCTGCGAAGGTAGAAAGGAGCTGAACCTCCCACTCAGTGAAGCGCCGAGGTTTTTTAGTAATAATATTGAGGACACCGATTAATCTTTCCTTTGCCCTGACCGGGACACCCAGGTAGGAGGCAAAGCCGTATTTGCGGGCTAGATGTGTCCGGGCAGTCCTGGGATCAGAGGCCATGTCCAAAACCGCTAAGGGCTTACCCTCAGAGGCCACCAAGCCCGCAAGGCCAACACCCACCCCAGTCCTCCCCATCCTGACCCATTCTTCAGGGAAACCGATGAAGGCCCGCCAGATGAGATTCTCTCCCTTTTCGTCCAAAAGCATCAGGTTGCATACAGAGACATCCATGACCTGGGCCGCCAATATGACAATGGAGCGGAGAACCACATCAAGGTTAAGGGAGGAATTGACTGCCTGTCCCGCTTTAATGAGGCCGATAAGCTCATGAGTCCTCAACCTTTCTCTATTGAAGAGCCGGGCGTTCTCAAGGGCGATGGCCGCCTGACTGGCGAATAGCCCAAGGAGGTACAAGTCGTTCCCAGTAAAGGACCTACCTACATTAGCATCATTGATGGTAATTACCCCTATCACCTTTTCCCTGCTTATCAAGGGCTGGGCGACCACCGCCCAAACAGGGTGCTCAACAAAGGCCGGGATGCTGTAAGGCGAGTTGAGATAATCATTGACAACCATCCCCTTCCCTTTGAGGGCAACTATGCCGGTCACCCCCGTCCCCAGCTCTATCCTGACTTCCCTGATCCAATCACCCAGGTTATGCCATGCCACGGGTTTCAAAATCCTGGAGTTCTCATCATAGAGGTAGATGGCCCCGGATTGGGCATCGAGAAGCTCAGCCGCCCTTCTGATTATAAGTGGCAGGAGAAAGTCAAGGTTCAACTCCTGGAGGATGTCCCTCTGGATTTCCATTATGGCCTGGAACTGGGAGTGTCTCTCCCTAAGCCCTCGGGCCATAGCATTAAAGGCATCCGCCAGTTCCCCTATCTCGTCCTCACCTTTCACCTCTGCCCTCGCATTGAGGTCCCCCTCGCCGAAGCGCTCTATGACTCTGGAAAGCCCTTTCAGTCTCTGCACCACAATCCAATCGATGAAAAGAAAAATCAATAGGCCGACCACTGCTATGGTTGAGATAGTAGCAATATGCCCCCCTTTTTTGAAGGATTGGAAGTAACTGAGAATCAGAGTTACAGCGACCAGTCCGACAAAAATTGCGGCCAGGATTTTAAGGCGCAAGGTCTTGTGAACCACCTTGACAGCTCCTTTAGGTTAACTTATCAAGGGCCTCTCGGGCCTTTATAATCAGTTCGGCCGTCTTCTTCCGCAACTCTGAAACTCTGCGGCAATTTATGCAGTCCATCCGCTTGTCGTCGAACTCCTGGCAATTCAGGAGGACATCGACCTCTTCCAAGAGGGCCAGGGCGAGCTTTGCCTTCTCCTCTAGCCTCCGTGCCTTGTTAATACCGTTCGTGAGCTCCCGGATCTTGTTTTCCTCTTCCAGAAAGATGGGGCAGTCTATTTGGGGAGTTTTATTTTTCATGATTTGGCACCTCAAAGGTCACATCAGGTCGCCCAGGGGCCCAAGGTTCAGGTTCAAATCCTCATCCGTTAGGCCAAAGTGGGCCTTCAGCTCCTCCATCTTCTCTTCTAACCTGAGGAAGGTCAGGCCCATCCGCTCTATCTCTTCCGGGGTTAAGGAACCTGCCTCGATCCGCCGGATGGCCTGCCTTTCCAGAAGCTTCCTTATGAGCTCTATGAGAGTCAAAACCAGTTTGGCCAGCCCCTGGTGCACCTTGTCGGGATCGAGGTTAATCTTCCCGGGCACTGCCTCAGTGATCTTCTCCAGCTCCTCCCTGAACATACCCAGCGAATTGCACTTTACCCTTACCTTAGCCTCTGTCGCGCCTGCCGGCGCTCCCCATAGGGGCTGCCGCCCCTCTGGCGCTCGCCTTCGGCTCGCTGTCACCCCTCCTTAAGGGAGTCATACCCCCCTTAACAACCCCCAGGTCTGGGGCCCCTTCCCCATCCTCTGTCAAAATATCTCCCGGCATGGTATTACCTATTACTTGCCCTTACAAAGCTGTATGGGGGCCAGGGTCCCGTGAGGAGGAAACAAAGGTCGGCCATCTCTTCCTCGAGCTGCTCCACGCCAGCGCAAAAGGCCTCCTGGCCTTTCCCTTCCACCAGATAGGAGGCGTCCAGCAGGAGCCTCTCCGTGGGGAAGCGGCGAATGACGTTTTCCACCGAGAGGGGGATTAGGGTAGCCTGGATCCTGCTTATGAAGGAATCCCCCTGATGCCTGATGGCCTCGGTAATTACGTGCTCCGCCCACTTTGCCAGGAGGTAGCTCTGCCCGGGGCCGTAACCCTCGTCCTTCAGATCTAAAAAGCTCTGAGAGCCCAGGCGAGATCCCTCCTTTTTAGGTTTATCCTCCCAGATGACCTTGAGGCCCATCTCAACCTTGTCCTGGAGCCGGAGGAGGTCTGTCTGGAATGCCCCGTAATGCTCCGCCAGCATAGATAATACCCTGTCTCTCCCTACGAGGATAGTATTAAATCGCACGGGAAGAATGGTCTGAGAGAGCATCACGGCTTCCACAACGGCTTCATGTGTAGCGGCATTCCCCGCATTGATGGGATAAGGACAGAAGGGCGAGTCACTCACTACCGCCGCCAGACCCCGGTAAGGGATGAGGTAAACGGCCCTTCCCCCGAGCCCAGCCACACCCAGGTAGAAGGAGGGCGGAGTATTCACAATCCCATAGAGGTAGAGGCCTTCCATCCTTCAGTTCGGAGTTGTAGTTGCCTGATTTATCAGGCCCCAGGGCCGACACGGAGGTCGGCCCC
>JACRGL010000164.1 GCA_016212365.1 Candidatus Methylomirabilota bacterium
CTGCAGGGAAGCCGGTCATCGCCACCTGGGTCGGCGGCATCCCCGAGGCGGTCGTCCACGGGGAAACCGGCCTCCTCGTCCCTCCAAAAGATCCAAAGGCCCTGGCAGAGGCCATCATTCTACTTTTAAGCGATCCTGACCTGGCCATGAAGATGGGAAAGGCCGGTAGAGAACGTGTTATAAGAGAATTCAGCCTGGATCGTATGATTCGGAGCATAGAACAAGTTTACGAGGAGCTGGCTCAAGTGAAGCTAGGCGAAACACAATGAAGATAGTATAGGACCATGAGGCGGGAATTTTGTGCCTTCCCAAAGGATTTCCGGTTAGAGGAGATCCTCCAAAATCAAGGCAATCTCGAGAGGCTCTTTTCTCAAGAAAGGGTCATTGCAGCCTATCTCTTCGGCTCTCTCCTGGAAGGGTTTTCGGTCGCTGATGCCGATATAGCAGTTCTATTTGAGAAGTATAGCTTTAGCGATTATGAACGTCTATATGAAGCGCTCTGCCGCCTTTTTAAAGCGGATAACATAGACCTCCTTCCCCTTAACCGGGCCCCTTTCCCTTTAAAGAGGCGAATTTTGCTGGGTGGTCTTCCTCTATACGAGGCCACTCCGGAGATTACCCTTCAGTTTAAGGAGCAGGTCCTGGCAGAGCAGGAAGACCATTATTACCTTGCCAGGATGGTAGGAGCAGAACTCAAGAAGAGGATTAAGGGAGGCCTGGACATGCTATCACTGCGGTTAGACCGGGAAAGGGTTGAAGCCTATCTCTCCAAACTGGGCGAGGTAGGAGGGGAACTGGCCCGTAAGCGCAAGGATTTTTCCTCCTTCGAAGAGTTTATGAATAAACAGGACCAAAGGGAACTCTGTGTCCACTATCTACGCATTGCCCTCGAGTGCGTTCTTGATATATGCCGCCATTTCGTAGCCGTTAAGGGGGTTAGCCTTATGGAAATTGATACAACGAACCTTATTGAATTGGCTGGTGAAAAGGGCCTTATCCCTCCTGAGTTTGCAAAAAAGATTCGAGGAATGGCTGGTATGCGAAATGCCATTGTTCATGTCTATTGGAAGCTGGACTACGGTGCCATATTTGAGATGGTTACGGAGCGCCTTAAAGACTTTCAGGAGTTTAGCCAATTCGTCTTTGCCTATCTGGATAGGGAATCCGCTATCACGGAATAGACTCTGAAATGTGTGGGATTTGCGGAAAACTCAACTTTGACTCTGAGAACAAAGTGGACAGAGACCTCCTCCGCCGGATGACGGAGGTCCTTTATCACCGGGGTCCTGACGATGAAGGAATCTTTATTGATGGGCCAATAGGCCTGGGCCATAGAAGGCTTGCCATTATAGACCTGAGCCCGGCCGGGCATCAGCCCATGGCCAATGAGGATGGCTCTATCTGGATAGTTTTCAATGGCGAGATTTATAACTTTCAGGAGCTCAGGCTCATCCTGGAAGATAAAGGCCACAGGTTTCGCTCAAATAGTGATACTGAGGTAATTATTCATCTTTACGAAGAAAAAGGGACGGATTGCCTGAGGAACCTTCGGGGGATGTTTGCCTTTGCCCTATGGGATGCAAAGGATAGGACTCTCTTCCTTGTGAGGGATAGGCTTGGCAAGAAGCCGCTTTTCTACTATGTAGATAAAAATGCCTTTCTCTTTGCCTCTGAACCCAAGGCCATCCTCCAGGATCCCCGGGTTAAGGCCGAGCCTGACCTGGAAGCCATCCATCATTATTTGACTTATGGATACGTCCCCAGCCCCTATTCTGCCTTTAAGGGAATCCGGAAGCTGCCCCCGGCCCATTATCTCCTGTTAAAGGACGGTGGGCTCCATATCGAACGTTACTGGAAGCTGAGCTACGCTAAGAAGAGGTCAGGCGACCCATCCTTGGGATGGGTACCCCGGGGTCAGGGGTCAGGGGAGAAGGCCGAGGAAGAAATCTGCCAAGAAATCCTGGATAGGTTGCGAGAGGCGGTGAAGATCAGGCTGATCAGCGATGTGCCCTTAGGTGCTTTCTTAAGTGGTGGGATTGATTCCAGCACAGTGGTCGCCTTAATGAGCGAGCTGAATTCGGAACCCGTCAAAACCTTCTCCATTGGATTTCAGGAGAAGGAATACGATGAGCTGAAGTATGCCAGGCTTGTTGCCCAGCGCTTTGGAACAGACCACCACGAGCTCACCGTCAAGCCGGATGCAGTGGAGGTGCTTCCCAAACTGGTCTGGCATTATAATGAGCCCTTTGCCGACTCTTCGGCCATTCCCACTTATTACGTTGCCCAGGTCACAAGGAAATACGTCACCGTGGCCCTGAACGGCGATGCAGGGGATGAGAACTTTGCCGGATATGAGCGCTATCTGGCCAATCAATTGGCATGCTTGTATGAGAAGATACCTTCCATGTTAAGGGAAGGGATGGAATGGGCCGTCCAGAGAACCCCTGATTCGGGGAGGCCTAAAGGCCTCCTCCACAGGACAAAACGCTTCTTCGAGGCCATCTCTGAAGAGCCCAGGCGGAGGTACTCCCGCTGGATTAGCCACTTTAATAATTCCAGGAAGGAGGAGTTATATACCGATGAATTTAAGGCCCGGGTAGGGCCCATAGATTCCGTTGAGCTCCTCCTAAAGGCCTATACCGCCTCTGATGCCCATGATTTTATTGATGCCACCCTGGACGTGGATGTGAACATGTACCTTCCTGAAGACCTCCTGGTAAAGGTAGACATAGCCAGTATGGCCAATTCCCTGGAGGCCAGGTCCCCCTTCCTGGATCACCTGTTTATGGAGTTTGTTGCCTCTCTCCCCTCTCATTTAAAGCTCCGGGGAAGGACGACCAAGTATATCTTCAAAAAGGCTGTAAAGGGCCTACTCCCCGGAGGAGTAATTGACCGGCCCAAAATGGGCTTCGGGGTTCCCATTGACCACTGGTTCAGGAATGAGCTCAGGGAAATGGCCTATGACGTGCTCCTGGGCCATCGGGCCATGGAGAGGGGCTATTTTAGAAGAGACTCGGTTCAAAAGCTCCTTGATGAACACACGACCGGAAAGGCCAGCTGGCATTACCTCCTCTGGAACCTTTTAATGCTCGAGCTCTGGCACAGGATGTTTATAGATGAAGCCATCCGTCAACCGTGAACCGTCAACGAATATGGCAACCTTTTTAGTAACCGGCGGGGCGGGGTTCATAGGTTCTAATCTGGTTCACGCATTAGTGAAACGTGGGGAGAGGGTAAGGGTCCTGGATAACTTTTCCACGGGTAAGAGGCGAAATCTGGCTTCGGTCTTGAATAATATAGAGCTCCTGGAGGGGGACCTCCGCGATTACAAAATGGTTAAGAAGGCCGCCCAGGGCGTGGATTATATTCTCCATCAGGCGGCCCTTCCCTCAGTTCCCAGGTCCATAAAAGACCCATTAGCAACCCACGAGACCAATAGCACGGGGACTCTGAACCTCCTGATAGCGGCAAAAAAGGGGAAGGTAAAGCGCCTCCTCTATGCCTCCTCGTCCTCCATCTACGGCGATTCCCCGGAACTGCCGAAGCATGAGGAAATGTCCCCTGATCCAAAATCCCCTTATGCGGCCTCTAAGCTGGCAGGAGAGTCCTACTGCCGGGTCTTCCATCAAGTCTACGGACTAGAGACCATTTGCTTCCGCTATTTTAACATCTTTGGCCCGAGGCAAGACCCAGCTTCGCCTTACGCCGCCGTCATTCCCAAGTTCATTAATGCCATGCTTAAAGGGATGCCGCCCACCATTTACGGGGATGGCCTCCAGTCCCGGGACTTTACCTATATTGACAATGTAGTGGAGGCTAACCTCCTGGCCCTTGAGGCAAAAGGGGTGGAGGGCCAGGTCTTTAATATCGCCTGTGGCGGGCGTTACAGTGTTATGGATCTGGTAAAGGAGCTAAACAGGATTATAGGAAAGGACCTGACCCCACGCTTTGCCCCCTCCCGAAAAGGGGATGTCAGGCACTCCCAGGCCTCTATTTCCAAGGCAGAAGCCCTCCTGGGCTATCGCCCGAAGATCAGCTTTCAGGAAGGGTTGCAACGGACGGTGGAGTGGATGAAGGGACAGGGGGCATGGAGTAGGGTTTAGGGTTTAAACGTAGAGGCGAACGTCCCTCTATCTCGTCCATATGGTCTATTTCGTCATCTCGTCTATTTCGTCTGTTTCGTCCAGATAGACCAGACAGACCAAATGACCAAATGACCAAATAGGGCCCGACCCGCCAAAGGCGGGTGCCCGGAGGTCGGCCCCTACAACGGACTTCGGACGATGGACAAAGTTAGAATCTGCCGCGTCATAGCCCGGCTCAACATTGGGGGACCTGCCCAGCACACTATCTTCCTCACCGCCGGCCTGGACCCCTCCCGCTATGAATCCATTCTGGTGACGGGAAGAGAGGGGAAGGCAGAGGGGAATATGAGGGACCTGGCCGAGGCTAAAGGGGTTAGGCTTATCTACATCCCGGAGCTTGGCCGGGAGATCAGCCCAGGCCATGACCTGGTGGCCTTCTACAACCTCTACAGGCTTTTCCGCGAAAAAAGGCCGGATATAGTCCACACCCATACTGCCAAGGCGGGTGCCCTGGGGAGGCTGGCCGCCAAGCTGGCAGGGATCCCCGTGATCCTCCATACCTTCCACGGCCATGTCCTGCGGGGCTATTATGGCCCTTTAAAGACCAATATCTTTATAAACATTGAAAGGTTCCTTGCCAGGATTACCACATGTGTTGTAACCTTAAGCGAGGGGCAGCGACAGGAAATCCTGGGCTTCGGAATAGGGAGGCCGGACCAGGTGATGATAGTCCCTCTAGGTCTAGAGCTAGAGAGGTTTTTTAACTGCCATTCAAGGACAGGGGAGCTTAAAAGGGAGCTGGGCCTCGAAGCGGGTGCCAGGCTCGTGGGAATAATTGCCCGCCTGGTTCCAATCAAAGGGCACCACTTTTTCCTGGAAGCGGCCCGAAGGGTTGCTAGTCTGGTCCCCTCAGCCCGTTTCCTAGTGATTGGGGATGGGGAGCTCAGGGCGGACCTTGAGGCCATGGCAAGGGACGTAGGCATCTCAGATCGGGTGTGCTTCTTGGGCTGGCGCCTGGACCTGGAGAGGGTTTATGCCGACCTTGATCTACTAGTCCTTTCCTCCCTGAACGAGGGCACCCCCGTTTCGGTAATAGAAGCCATGGCGGCCTCCGTCCCGGTGGTTGCCACCGCAGTAGGGGGAGTAAAGGACTTAATGGAGGATGGAAAGACAGGGATTTTGGTACCCCCTGGTGATATCCGTTCCCTGGCGGAGGCCATGGTGCAGCTCCTGGAGGACGAGGACAAGGCCCGCTCCTTGGCCGAAGTTGCCCGCCGATTCATCTACCCTCGCTACGACACCAAAAACCTTATTACCGAAATGGATAGGCTTTATCAACGCCTTCTGGCCGAAAGTGACAGATTGTAGGGGCGATTCTCTGTGATCGCCCGTTGGGGCGGGGACGGAGCCCCGCCTATAGGGAATCATAATCGTGTAGGGGCCGACCTCTGTGTCGGCCATTGGGCGGGGACGGAGCCCCGCCCCTACATTGGAACCTTTGAGTTCAAGAGGAGGAAAAATCTTGAAAATCTTGGTGACCGGCGGCGCTGGCTACATCGGCTCCCATCTGGTGGACAGGCTCCTGGAGAGGGGAGACGAGGTCTATGTGCTGGACAATCTCTCCACCGGCAAGATCGTCAATGTAGAGCATCACCTAGACAATCCCCGCTTTCACTTCATTAACGATACTGTCCTTAACGAGCCGTTGGTTGAGGATCTGGTGAAGGAGTGCGCCTTGATCTATCACCTGGCTGCCGCCGTAGGGGTGAAATTTGTGGTGGAGGACCCCCTGAGGGCTGTCCTCACTAACGTCAAGGGCACGGAGATCGTGCTGCATTATGCCTATAAATACTGGCGGAAGATAGTGCTAGCCTCTACCTCCGAGATTTATGGAAAGGCTACAAAGATCCCCTTTGAAGAGGAGGACGACCGGGTTCTGGGGACCACCGAGGTCCACCGCTGGTCCTATTCCACCTCTAAGGCCATTGACGAGCACCTGGCCTTCGCCTATCATGACAAGGGCCTCCCTATAGTCATCCTCAGATACTTTAATTCTTACGGGCCCCGCCTTGACGAGAAGGGATATGGGAGCGTCATAGCCAACTTCATCCGGCAGGCCATGAGGGGTGAGCCCATCACCGTTCACGGCGATGGGAGACAGACGAGATGCTTCACTTATATTGACGATACTGTTCAAGGCACCCTCCTGGCTGCCGAGGTAAAGGCCGGCGAGGGGATGGTATTTAATATCGGCACCACTATGGAAACAAGCATACTGGAACTCGCAGGGACTATAAAAGCCCTCTTGGCCTCCCCCTCTAATGTTGCCTTTGTCCCTTACGAGGCCTATTATGGAAGGGGCTTTGAGGATACCCGGAGGCGTGTCCCTTCCATAGAGCGGGCCAGGAAAATCCTCGGTTATGAGCCCAAAGTGGGCCTGGAGGAAGGGCTCAAAAAGACCATAGAGTGGTGTCGGGAACACTACTGAGTCTTTAGCCGTTAGCCTTTGGCCTTTAGCTGGAGGCTAATGGCTAATAGCTGATGGCTGAATCCCAGGGGAGACGATAAATGGACTTACGAAAAAAGATTGCCGATAAAACGGTAAAGGTGGCCGTGATTGGCCTCGGTTACGTAGGCCTCCCCCTCGCGGTGGAGTTCGCCAAGGCTGGGATCGAAACCACAGGGATCGACGTGGATCCCGATCGAGTCGGGAAGATTAATCAGGGCGAGAGCTATATCCCTGATGTCAAGGGGGAGGATGTAGCTATCCAGAGCCGAGAGGGTAGGCTCAGGGCCACCTCTGATTACAGCGTCTTGAAGGATATGGACGCTGTCTTCATTTGTGTCCCCACCCCCTTTACCAAGGCAAAAGACCCTAATATTTCTTATATTGTAGCCGCCACTGAAGGGATAGCCCGCTACCTCCATCCCGGTCAACTCATCATCCTCCAGAGCACTACCTACCCCGGCACTACGGAGGAAGTGGTCCTGCCCCTCCTCGAGTCCACGGGCCTCAAGGCCAGCCGGGATTTTTATCTGGCCTTCTCCCCTGAGCGCATCGATCCCGGGAATAAGGTCTTCGGAGTAAAGAACACCCCGAAGGTAGTGGGGGGGTTCGCCCGGGAAGACACGGAGCTGGCGTGTGCCCTATTTGAACTGATCATCGAGGGGAAGCATATACACCCGGTCTCCGGCCCCAAAGCAGCCGAGATGACCAAGCTCTTAGAGAACGTCTTCCGAAGCGTCAATATCGCATTGGTAAATGAGCTGACCAAGCTCTGCGATCGCATGGGATTAGACATCTGGGAGGTAATCGATGCCGCTTCCACCAAGCCATTCGGTTTTATGCCTTTCTATCCGGGGCCAGGGGTAGGGGGTCACTGCATTCCTGTCGATCCCTACTATCTCTCCTGGAAGGCTCGGGAATACGACTTTTACACCAAGTTCATCGAGCTGGCCGCCGAGGTTAACCAGAGCATGCCTTTCTACGCCGTCTCCAAGGTAACAGAGGCCTTGAACCGGCACGGTAAGACCCTGAAAGGGGCCCAGATCCTTGTCCTGGGCGTGGCCTTTAAGAGGGATATAGACGACCCCCGCAACTCCCCCTCCTTAGAGGTAATGAAGATCCTTTCCTCCAAGGGGGCTCAGGTGTATTACAATGATCCCTACATCCCAAGAGTTGAGCTTCCGGAGCCCTTCCTATACACCCAGCCTATCCCAGATTGCTATGTCTCCCAGGAGCTTACCGAGGGCTTCCTCTCTCAGATGGATTGCGTAGTAATCGCTGTTAAGCACTCCCTATATGATTTTCCTTGGATCGTGAAGCATAGCCAGCTCGTGGTCGATGCCCAGAATGCCACCAAGGGCATCCTTTATGGGCGGGAGAAGATTGTGAAGCTCTAGGAGGCCTCATGGATTATTTGCAACCTGCCCTTAGACCTTTCTTAATTGCCCTCATGGCCTCCATTTTCCTGACTCCCGCCTTTCGCCTCCTGGCCTCGAAGATCGGCTTCGTGGATCGACCCAGCCCGCGTAAGATCCATGGCGAGCCTATCCCCCTCCTTGGGGGGCTCGCCATCTACTTGGCCTTTAGCCTGGCCCTGGCCTTCGCTGGCGGCTTCAAAGACCACCTCTTAGGAATCCTCCTGGGGGCTACCCTTCTCCTGATCCTGGGCCTGATCGATGACCGGAGGGGGATGGATCTTAAGGTGAAACTATCGGGGCAGATCCTTGCCGCCCTCATCGTCGTGAGCCTCGGGGTGAGGACAAGCTTTTTGGGCTCCCCCTTCCTCAATGTCCCCTTCACGATCCTCTGGATAGTGGGGATCACTAACGCCTTCAACCTCCTGGACAATATGGATGGGCTCTCAGCTGGACTCGCTGTCATCTCAGCTACTGCCTTCTCTGCCATTGCAAGCCGATATGGGGCCCTAGGCCCGGAGCAGCTTCCCACTGCCCTTGCCTCTGCCTCCCTGGCAGGGGCGTGCCTGGGCTTTCTCCCTTATAATCTCTATAGGGCTACTATCTTTATGGGGGACGCAGGGAGCAATGTCCTGGGCTTTATTCTGGCCTCGCTGGCTGCCTTGGGGAACTGGCGAAGCCCCACGTTGCCTACCTCTTTGGCCATTCCCCTTTTAATCCTGGCCTACCCCATCTTCGATACCATCTTGGTAGTTATCCTGCGATGGAGGCGGGGCCAGCCTATTTATCAAGGGGGAAAGGACCATACCTCCCACCGCCTGGTAAATCTGGGCCTGGGCAAGACGGAAACAGTGCTCCTCATCCACCTCTTTGCCATCTGTCATGCCCTAACGGCGGTCCTTGTCACTTCAGTGACCTTCCGGCTATCCCTGGTGGCCCTTGCCATCAGTGCCTCTATCCTTTTTATCTTTGGCATGGTCCTAAGGAAGGCCCCAGTATAATCGTGAATTGGGGATGGTGAATCGTGAATGGGGTTTAGGGTATAAGGGGAGGGGGTGGGAATTTGGCCAAGAGAACAACCGAGGCCGCTGGCCTCATAATTATCATAATCATTGGGGCCCTTATTGGCACGGTGATTGGGGAGATTATAGCCCTCCTGGCGCCTGGGGGAATCCTTGAGAGGCTTTTCTCCAAAGGTGTCTCCCCTGGCATAGTCCCACCTGCCACCTTAGACCTCAAAGTCCTCACCCTCACTTTGGGTTTTTCTCTGAAACTCAACCTGGCTAGCCTCTTTGGCATCGTGATCGCTCTCTACATTTACCGGAGACTGTGAGACTCGGGACCAGCCCAGTCACCCCAATTTTCTATTGACACCTCTACATTTTTGTGCGATTTTACCCATATATTTTTAAGGGGAAGGCAGGCGAGAATGCGGGATTCCTACTTTGATCGGCTAGTGGAGAAAGTTGATCGATACTTAAGCGAGGCTAAACCTGTTAAAGGCAAAGTGGAACCGGATCCTGAGACTACACCCAGCGCCAGGAGGAGGGGAACCAATATGCTTTTCTGGTCCTCGTCGCCGATATTAGAGAAAATCCTGAGGTACTTCGAGGAGCAACGGGGGGCCCTGGAAGATGCCAAGAAATTTCTAGAGGAGAACCTGGGCTCCTTTCAAAGATACCTGGCTGAACAAAAGAGGAGTATCGAACAGGCCCTTCGCCACCAAGAAAATCGACTCAAGCCCTTAAAACAGTACTTAGAGAACCAAGCCCAGAACCTGGAAAGGGTGGATGCCCATCTTAAGGCTGAGCTCTTAGACCAATGTGAGGCCTTCAGTTCCTTCCTTCGGGAGCAGCAGAAGGTCATGGAAAAGGCCTACCGTTACCTTAAGGAACAGCCCAAGCCCTTTCAGCGATTTTTATCCGACCAGCAAAAGGTGGTGGAGTTGATTTTCCAGGATGTGGAGGAGCGTTTCGAGGCCTTCTTGAAGCATCTCCAGGAACAACAGAAGATCCTGGAGGCGCTGGTAGAGCCCGATGTAAGCCAGGAA
>JACRGL010000019.1 GCA_016212365.1 Candidatus Methylomirabilota bacterium
CCGCACTTTGGGCAAAAATTGTACCTCATTGTTTCTCCCTCCCGGTTCCCTTATCCCGCATATGGCTCCAGTTTTTTAGAATCTCGGGAAAGTTCTTGTGGTGGTTGTCAAGGGCCAAATTACCCTATTTTCTTGAATGGCTCTAGAGCTATTAGTGTTTATACAAATATCTGAACCAATTCGGAGAAGCCATCCAGGAGGAAATCCGGGCCTGCCCTTTCCAGCTCCTCTCGCCCCCTCAGGCCATAGGTCACGGCACAGGTAATGAGCCCGGCCCTCTTCCCCATTTCGATATCCACCGGGCTGTCTCCCACCATGGCTGCTAATCCTTGCGGGACCTGGAGCTCCCGGAGGATCCTCTCCGCCGGCTCCGGGTGCGGTTTCCGATTTTCGGTGCTCTCCCCACCCAGTACCAGATCGAAATAGGCCTCGATTCCCAGGCTCTTCAGGATCTTGACGGCAAAGTCTAGGGGCTTATTGGTGGCGATGGTCTTTTTCTTGGCCCTGAAGTGTTCCAGGGTTTCGCGGACGTGAGGGTAGAGGCAGGTGGTATCCAAAAGGTGCTCGCCGTAGTGGGAGCGGAAAAGATTTACTGCTTCTTCTAAGCGCCTCCGCTCTGCTTCCGGGAGGGACCTCATCATGAGGACATGGATACCATCCCCGATATAGGCATAGATCTCCTCCGGCGAGAGTTCCGGGAAGCCCAGCTCCCGGAGGGCGAAGTTGGTGGAGACCGCCAGGTCCCTCTTGGAGTTAATGAGAGTGCCGTCCATGTCGAAGATAAACAGATCAATGGGGATCAAGGCCTTTCCCTCTGCTTACCATGGAGGAACCCCTGGATCCTTTTTAGGGCCTCGGCTATGTTCTCCAAAGAATTGGCGTAGGAGAAACGGATGTATCCCTCGGCCCCGCTCCCAAAATCAATCCCCGGGGTTACTCCTACTTTGGCCTTCTCCAGGATCTCGAAGGCGAATTTATATGAGTCTGAAGAGAAACGCTTGGCGTTGGCCAGGACGTAGAAGGCGCCTGTGGGCTCGGTGGCAATACCGAAACCCAAGCCCCTGAGCCCTTTTACTATGAACCTTCTCCTCTCGTTGTAGATCTGGCGCATCCGGGCGACATCGCCCTGGGCCTCTTTCAGGGCAGCAATCCCTGCCCTCTGCACAAAGTCGGCGGCCGAGATGAAGAAGTTCTGGTGCATCTTCTGGAGAGGCCTGACGAACTCCCTGGGAAGGATGGCGTAGCCCAGGCGCCAGCCTGTCATGGCATAGGCCTTGGAAAAGCCATTGAAGACAATAGCCTGGTCCGTAAACTCCAGAATGGAGTGCTCCTTTCCCTCGTAGACCAGGCCATGGTAGATTTCGTCCGAGAGGACCAGGGGCCCGAGATTAGCGATTTGGCCCATCCTCTCGGCGTCCAGTAAAGTCCCTGTGGGATTGGCAGGTGAGTTGATAAAGATGCCCTTGGTTTTTTTTGTGATCTTGTCCTGAACGGCCTCCGGTCGAAATTGAAAGCCATCCTCTTCCCGGACCTCCACGAAGACGGGTCTTCCTCCTGCGAAGCGCACAAAGTTGGGGTAACAGGCATAGTAGGGGTTAGAGAGGATGACTTCGTCTCCCGGCCCAAGGAGGGCAGAGAAGACCAGCCACATGGCGGGCGAGGTGCCTGCGGTCACCAGGACCTGTTCGGGAACGACCTTTACCCTGTATTTTCCGTAATAGTGCTCACATATGGCCTCGCGGAGCTCCAGCACCCCAAGGCTATGGGTGTACTTAGTCCTTCCCTCCTTCAGGGCCTTTCTGGCGGCCTCTTGGATGCAGGCGGGGGTCTCGAAGTCGGGCTCACCCACCTCCAGGTGGATTATGTGTTCCCCTTTGAGCTCGAGCTCCTGAGCCCGCTCCAGGACCTCCATGGCAATAAAAGGAGGGATTTCTATGGCCTTTTTGGAGATCACGGTCCCTCCTTTCCACCCCGCGAAAAAATAACGAAAAAATATTAGCACAATCCCCTTAAAAAGCAAAGCCGCCTTTCCCCAAAACCGCAATTATTTGATTGACAGGGCTCCTTCAGTCGGGCTAGCGTAATGGGGAAACTGGATTTATGGGAAGTGTGCTAGTTATGGAGGAGAAAGATATGGACCAAGTCGTCCGCGGGCTTTTGAGGGCAAAGAAGGCAGTGGCCTTCACCGGGGCGGGAATCTCGGCCGAGAGCGGCATCCCAACTTTCAGGGGGGAAGGGGGAGTCTGGGATAAGTATCCGCCGTCCCGATTTGGAAACCTCTTGGGCCTATCGTGGGAGTGGCTGGTCAATCCCGGAAGGGTAAAGGACTTCATAAAGGACGTGCTGGAGGCCTTCCTTCAGGCCCAGCCCAATCCAGCCCATCTAGCCCTGGGCAGACTCGAAGCTTTAAGGATTTTAAAATCGGTGATCACCCAGAACATAGATAACCTCCACGAGAAAGGCGGATGCCATAAAGTTATTAAAATCCATGGAAGCCTTGATAGGGCCCGCTGCTCCCGTTGTGGGGCATTAAGGCTTATGGGTGATCAGGGATTGAGGGAAATCGTGCAAAACCTGGAGATGAGGAAAGGAAGGAGGGTTGGATTCCTAAAATGGCTAGGGTATCTCCTCGGAGAATGTGAAAGTTGCGGGGGCAGGATGCGCCCGGATATAGTTTTCTTTTATGAAGCCCTGCCTATGGATGCCTGGTCACAAGCTATGGCCGAGGCCCAATCCTGTGATCTGATGCTGGTAATCGGCACCTCGGGAATCGTCTACCCCGCCGCCCAGATTCCCTTCCTCGCCAAGAGGGCCGGAGCTGAGATTGTGGAGATTAACCAGGATGTGAGCCCATTAAGCCGCATCGCCACATATCGCATCGAGGGACCCGCCGGAGAAACAATGGGCAAGCTATTTTCTCTGCTTGAAAGCAAGAATTTCCGTGAATGGGGTTAAAGATTCATCCCGAATAATGCACCAATGGTGTAGTTGCCTGATTTATCAGGCACAGGGCCGACACGGAGGTCGGCCCCTACTGTAGGGGCGGGGCTCTGTCCCCGCCCTCTCGATGAATCGAGCATCTACATAAAAATCAATGGAATGCCACATTCACGCATTATTCGGGTTCATCTCATTCATGGTATATCCTTCAAGAATTGGCCATTAGGGCTTAAGACTCCCTATAAGCTGCTTTATATCCTTAAGGCCATTCATGGCGAGGTATCGCGTGATTCCCTCAATGACCTTGACGGTTGAGACCGGGTCAATGAAATTGGCTGTGCCCACCGCTACTGCCGTGGCTCCAGCGATAAGAAACTCCAGGGCATCCTCAGCGGTCATGATGCCCCCCATGCCGATGATAGGGGTCTCTACTGCCTGGGCTACCTCGTAAACCATGCGCACAGCGATAGGCCTAATGGCCGGGCCGGAGAGGCCTCCGGTAATATTGGCCAGCTTCGGCCTCCGTGTTTCGATATCTACGGCCATGCCTACGAGGGTGTTAATCAAGGAAAGGGCGTCTGCCCCTGCCTCTTCAGCGGCCCTGGCAATAGCGGTGATATCGGTAACATTGGGGGAGAGCTTAGGGATCAGGGGGAGAGGAGTGGCCTTCCGCACCCGGCTTACCAGCCGGTGGGTGAGCTTAGGATCGGAGCCAAAGACCATCCCGTTTTCTACATTGGGGCAGGAGATGTTGAGCTCGATTCCCGCAATTCCATCTTCTTCGCTAAGCCTCCTGGCCAGTTCCTGATACTCCTTAATTGACACCCCGGCAATATTAACAATTATGGGGGTATTAAACTGGCGTAAGTAAGGGAGTTTCTCTTTGAGGAAGGCCCGGACCCCTACGTTCTGGAGCCCAATGGCGTTAAGCATCCCTGCTGGGGTCTCGGCTATCCTAGGGGGGGGATTACCGGGCCTGGGCTCTAGAGTGATGGTCTTTACCACAATAGCCCCGAGGCAATTGAGGTCAAGGTAAGGGCCAAACTCCTCTCCATAACCAAATGTCCCTGATGCGGTCATTACCGGGTTTTTCATGGAGATTCCTGCAACTTCAACAGAGAGGTTGACGGTTGACCCGCCTGAGGCGGGACAGTTGACAGGACCCCCTGAGGGCCTGGCGTCTACTCTTCGCCCTTGCCCTTTCCGTGAACCGTGAACCCTGAACCGTGAACCCTTCCTCACCATGCTATCTCCTCTGCATCAAAGACCGGCCCATCCTTACAAACCAGCTTGTAGCTTCGCTGGTTCACGGTTGAGCCTTGACGGTTGACGGTCTCTCCTCTTCCGTGAACCGTGAACCCTGAACCCTGAACCGCTACGGCACATCCCATACAGGCCCCTAACCCGCAGGCCATCAGGGTTTCCAAGGACACTTGGCATGAAATTCTGTACCGGGCAGCCAGG
Source organism: Candidatus Methylomirabilota bacterium (assembly GCA_016212365.1). GTDB lineage: Bacteria > Methylomirabilota > Methylomirabilia > Methylomirabilales > JACRGL01 > JACRGL01. Next base: position 4,405 of record JACRGL010000019.1, read on the forward strand.
GTAGATACCTCTGCCAGCATGGGGCGGGGACCACAGGCGTAAACAGTCGCCAGTCGCCAGTGACCAGTGGTCAGTAGAAACTCATCTAATAAATCCGTTATTAGGCCTTTAAAACCCAGGCTGCCGTCTTCGGTTGCGATTTGGACTTCAGCACCCAGCCTCTCAAAGTCTTTAATGCAGAGCACTTCTTCTTTTGTCTTACCTCCAAGGACTGCTAAGAGCCTGGGTCGCTTTGCCCTCGCTGAAGCGAGGGGCTCGGGGTCCGCCTCAGGCGGACTGGTGAGACTCCCACCATTAAAACGGTGGGTTTCTTCTGTGAACTGTGAACCCTGAACCGTGAACTTTCCTGCTCCCCTGACTCCTAGATGCTCTGCCAACGCCACTAAAGGCGGCACCCCTATCCCCCAACCCCTCACCCGGCTTTCAGCCACCCTCTCCCGGTGGGAGAGGGATCACGGGTGAGGGGTGGGTAAAAACAACAACAACGAGGACAAA
>JACRGL010000168.1 GCA_016212365.1 Candidatus Methylomirabilota bacterium
AACCGCATTTTGACGATCTACGTAGACAGCTCAATACGGCCACGTCCGGCAATTTGCGCTTCCGGAAGGTTCTGAGACGAACTTGCCTGCAAAATCGCGCAGCCACTGATGACTATCGCTATTCGAGCCGGACCATCCCGCAGACAGGCTCGTCCACTGCAATATCAGCTATCGTAGTACTTGTCCGACCTAGCCTTCTCCTCCGCCGTCTTGAGGCCCCTGATCTTATCCACCTCTTCAGAACAATAATTGGCCAGACCCCGGGCGAACTCCATCCCATGGGAATCCAGGAGGCTCACCGCGTCACCCACCTGAAAAGGACGAGGGGTAGCCAAAACCCCAGAGGGGAGGAGACTCCTACCTGCTTGGATTAGGGCCCGTTTGGCCCCTTCATCCACTACAATCTGGCCATGGGGGTGGGTAGCAAAGGCCAGCCAACGCTTACGACTTTTCATTTTTGAAACACGGGGGAGGAAAAGGGTGCCCACAACTTCGCCAGCGAAGATCCTCCGGAGGGTCCCTTCCTCTAAGCCACTGGCTACGATGGTTGGAATACCGGAGGAGGCGGCTATCCGGGCGGCCGACACCTTCGTGCTCATGCCACCTGTACCCAGGCCTGTGGCCGAATCACCCGCCCAGAGCCTTACCTCTTCAGTAATCCTCTTCACCAAAGGGACTAGCCGGGCCGAGGGGTCCTTGCGGGGATCGGAGGTGTAAAGGCCCTCCGTATCAGTGAGGATGACTAGGAGGTCAGCGTCCACCAAAGTGGCCACAAGGGCGGAGAGATTATCGTTGTCCCCAAACTTGATTTCCTCAACAGCCACCGTGTCGTTCTCGTTGATGACCGGTATGACTTGGAGACCTAAGAGGGCAAAGAGGGTATTGCGGGCGTTCAAATAGCGGACCCGGCTTCTGAGATCATCTTGGGTGAGGAGGACTTGAGCCACCTTCTGACCATGGGGCCCAAAGGCCTCTTCATAGCTCCGCATTAGATAGTTTTGACCTACGGCAGCCGCTGCCTGCTTTACAGGGATGTTCTTGGGCTTTTCCTTTAAGCCCAGCTGCCCCATTCCTGCCAGGATAGCCCCCGAGGACACCAAGATTACCTCCCTGCCCTTCCTCCGGAGGCCTGCAAGATCGGAGGCTATCCGATCCACAGTGGCCTGATGGAGGATGGCGTTGCCCCCCGAGAGCACCGTGCTCCCCACCTTGACTACCAGGCGTTGAACATCCCTGAGGATCTCCTTGCGGCTCGTAGGCGGAAGGGTCCTGGAGGTCATCCCATCTAACACCCCGTCTTATCCAAGGGCCCCAGCCAGGTGATGAACCAGCTCCCCCACCCCTTCCCCAGTGATGGCGGATATAGGGAAGAGGGGGAGGCCCTTTCCATCACAGAATTCCCTCAAGCGTCTCAAATTCTCCCCGCAGGACAGATCAATCTTGTTGGCGGCCACAACCTGGGGAAGGGCCATTAGACGGACATCATAGGCCCCCATCTCCCGCGCCACCGCCTCAAGGGCCTCTACCGGATCCAGGTCTGCCATATCCGAGACGTCGATTACCTGAACCAGGAGGCGAGTCCGCTCAATATGGCGTAGGAAATGGATTCCCAACCCAGCGCCCTGGGCCGCTCCTTCTATCAGGCCAGGAATATCGGCCGCCACAAAGCTTCTGCCAGAATTGGCCTCCACCACCCCAAGGTTGGGGGCCAGGGTAGTAAAGGGATAACTGCCTACCTTTGGACGGGCAGCGGAGATGGCGGAGAGGAGGGTGGACTTTCCCGCGTTAGGGGGCCCGACCAGACCCACATCGGCAATTAGCTTGAGCTCTAAAAGGAGGACCCTCTCCTCCCCTTCTTTCCCTTCCTCTGCATAGCGGGGGGCCCGATGGGTCGAAGTAGCGAACTGAGCATTGCCCCGGCCACCGCGTCCACCCCTAGCCACCAAAACCCTCTGGCCTTCCTCAAGGAGGTCGGCCAGGATCTGGCCACTTTCGGCATCCTTAACTACCAACCCCAAGGGCACCTTAATGAGAATATCTGTCCCCGCCCGACCGTGCTTCCCCTTCCCCTGGCCGTCCTTGCCATCCTCCGCTCTATAGCGCTGCTGGTATTTCTGATCCAGGAAGGTCCGGTAGGAGGCACTAGCCTCTATATAAATATTACCCCCACGGCCGCCGTCGCCGCCGTCAGGACCACCCCTGGGGACGAATTTTTCCCGACGGAAACTGATACAGCCACGGCCGCCGTCGCCGGCCTTGACGTATATGCGGGCGGTATCAATGAACATAACCACAGACTCCAGACGCCAGCTTTCAGACCCAGATCTGAGCCCAGGATTCCGTGGCCCCTCTAGCGACTGGCATCTGAGGTCTGGCGTCTATTTTAGGAGGCGGTGACGCTGACGAAGCATCCTCCCCCTCGGCGTTCGAAGGAGACGATACCCACCGCTTTGGCGTAAAGGGTGTCGTCCCTTCCCAGGCCCACGTTCTTGCCGGGCTTGAACTTGGTGCCCCGCTGGCGGACGAGGATACTCCCCGCCGAGACGAGCTGGCCAGCGAAGCGTTTCACCCCTAGCCTCTTACTCTGGCTATCCCGTCCGTTCCTGGAACTGCCTACCCCCTTTTTATGAGCCATGATAACCTCCCATATAGTCCGTAGTCCGTTGTCCAATGTCCAGTGCCAAAAGGCGAAAGTTTTTCTTGACTTCGGACTTCGGACCTCGGACTTTCATTAGGCCGCGATTTCTTTTATTAGCAAGCGTGTTAGAGCTTGCCTATGTCCCTGCTTTCTGCGGTATTTCTTTCGTCGTCGGAACTTGAAGACAATGACCTTATCCCCCCTGCCCTGACTAACAATTTCGGAAAGGACCTTTATCCCTGAAATGTGGGGATTCCCGATTCTCGTCTGTTCCCCATCTGAGAAGAGCAGGACCTTGTCTAGCTCCACAGAGTCGCCCACCCCTCCCTGGATTCGCTCTACGGCGATAACCTTCCCGGGTTCCACCCGATACTGTTTACCACCTGTTTCCACAATGGCGTACACCCTCTCACCTCCTAAATCCTTTTCTTCAATGGCCTTTGGCCTCCAAGAAAATACTTAAAGGAGGCCCTAGCCTCCTTAACTTTGAGGGTGATCCCTCGATCTCAGCTTCTGGTCCTTATTACATAACACATCGCTCAAGATTTGTCAAGCCAAAGGCTTAATAGCAAACATCGGCGGTTCGGGCAAGGGAAATTTTTGGGCCAGGAAAGGGAGTCCTCAGCTCCCACCAGAGAGCCGGAAATGGCCCAGGGCCTGAGAGAGCCTTTTGTGACCATCCAAGATCCCGTCTAGCTGACCTATGAGTTCCTCTCTCGGGATTTCCCTTTCTCTCAAATTCGCTGCCAGGGCCTCCACCTTGGCCCCTACCCGCGCCTGCTCCTCCTTGATCTCGGAGATCAGGGTATCCACCCGGCCCAGTGCCTTATTTAGCAAGGATTCGAGTTGGGTGAAATCGTCGCCCTTCCTAAGCTTGACCCTGACGGAGAGGTTTCCCTCCGCAATCTCTTTGACGGTTTGTTCAAACCGGTAGACAGGTCCAGCGAACTTATGGGTGACATAGACGCTCAAGAAACTGGAAATGAGCATAGCCAGGAAGACCGCAGGCCAAATCCGGATCCCCAAGATGCGGAGCTGGGCCACCGCTTCCTGCTTCTGAGCTGCTGGCACGTTGGAAAACACCAGGATATCCAGCGGAATGAACAGGAAGAGGATGATCAAAAAGGTAGAGATTATAAGAGGCACCAGGGAGATAAAGAAATACTTCCGCTGGATCTCATGGATATAGTATCTTTTGCGCCTATTGATCTGCCTGGCCATCGCCTCCTCCTTCGAGGTGAAAAAACGAAAAGGCACCGTGCCTCACAAGGCCAACTGGTGCCCTTCCCGAATAAAATCCCGATGAAATAACACCTATCCTGGATCAGAAACTCGCACTCCCCCCATGCCGATTCTCAAGAATTTTTGAAATAATATACTCCCTCCCCGACGCTCTGTCAATATGATTTTCTGGATCGTAAGTAGGTTACAAGCAAATTGATTTTATTGGGTCTTTTATCATCCTTCTAGAAGCTGGTATTTCCCGGAGGCCAGAGAATCCTCGGAGATAAGCGCAATTTCTCCACCGTAGGTTTCCTGGAGGGCCTCGATGACCTCGGCCTCCTCGTCCTTCAGCCAGTTGATCAGGTCAGGATTGGCCCTAATCTTGATTCTCTTTAACCTCTTTTTTAATAGGCGCCACTCCACTTCCCGCAGGATCTGACGGGCTATAGAAGGAGTAGATCGGACCCAACCCGATCCACCGCAAGCCGGACAGGACTGGCTCAAGACTTTAGCCAGGCCCTGCTTGGCCCGCTTCCGGGTCATTTCTACCAGGCCCAGCTCGCTCAAAAATAGGACATTTGTGGGAGAGCGATCCGGCTTCAGGGCCTCCCTCAACTCGGCATATACCTGCTCCCGATGGTCTGCCCGGGCCATATCAATAAAGTCAATGATAATGATACCACCTAGATCGCGGAGCCGAATCTGACGTGCGATTTCCCGAGCTGCTTCTACATTGGTCTTAAGGACCGTCTCTTCGAAATCCTGCTTTCCAATGTATTTACCAGTATTCACATCTATAGAGACCAGGGCCTCCGTTTCTTCTATGACTATGTGACCGCCGGACCTAAGCCATACCTTTGGTCGTAGGGCCCTGTCTAACTCCTTATCGATGCCAAAGGACTTGAAGATGGGCTCGTCCTCGGTGTAGAGATAGAGGTAAGGCTTAAGCTCCGGGGCCAGGGTCTCCAGATGTTCGAGACATCGCTCGTACTCGGTGGTAGAGTCCACAACCAGCCGGTCCACCTCCCTGGTGAAGAGGTCTCGAAAGACACGAAAGACGAGGTCCAGATCCTTCTGGACCAATGCAGGGGCACTCAGTGTCTCAGCCTTGGCCTTGATCTTCCTCCAGAGGGAACGCAGAAATTCCAGATCGGCCTGGAGCTCGGGTTTTCCTTTTCCCACCCCTGCCGTGCGCACGATCAAGCCTTCGTTATTGATATTTATCTCCTCCACGATCTGCCGCAGCCGGGCTCGCTCCCCCTCATTCTCTATCTTCCTAGAAACCCCTATTTGCTGCTCCGTGGGCATATATACCAGATATCGGCCCGGTAGGGTTATGTGGGAGGTGATCCGTGCCCCTTTAGTCCCCATGGGCTCTCGGGCCACCTGGACCAGGACTTCCTGCCCTTCCTGGAGGAGCTCTTCAATGGACGGGGTCCCGCGGCGGCTCGACTTAGGGCGAGGTTGAATTTCCTCACCTATACTCTCTTCATCCTCAGGGCTTAGGAGCCTTTCGTATTCCTCCAGGTCCTCGTAGATGTCCCGCACATAAAGGAAGGCATCTTTAGCAAGGCCGGTATCCACAAAAGCCGCCTGCATCCCAGGGAGGATCTTTGAGACCCTGCCCTTGTAAATATTCCCAGCAATGCCCGCGTTTTTAGGGTCATCGACTAAAAACTCCACCAAGGTGCCGTCTTCGAGGACCGCCACCCTGGTTTCAATCATGGAAGAGTTGACGATAATTTCACGCCGCATAAAAAATCCTCCCTAACCAAGGAATAATATCTCTTTTTCCCTATTCCCTAAGGATCTGCACCATCTTCCAGTCTCAGACTGAGGCGGCTAATCCGGAGTCTTATCCGAGGCTCCTCCTCGGTCAGGTCTGGAAGGTTCCTTTCCAGATAAGCACGCATTAAATCATACGCCTTGACACCACCCCCTGAGCTATGGTGGAGATGGAGCTCAAAGCGAGCCTCGGTATTATCGGCAGGTAGGGGCTCAAGGCCAAGGAGGTAAGGCTTGGCATCGATCAGTATCTTCTCCCCCTTGCGGAAGCCCTTCACCCAGATGGCCTCTTGGCCCAGGAAATGGGAACATGAGGAGGGAGAGAAGAGAGTGGAGAGTTGTGATTCGGGAAGGCCATTCAGATCAAATCGCATCAAATAAGTGGCCCTCCTGAGCTGGGAGGCCAGGGAAGGGTCTCGCAGGGGAACTTCCCAGGCCTCAACCCAATGAAGCTCAGAGGGAAGCTCTTTATTAACCCACCCAAGGAGCTCGGCGAGCTCCATGCGCCGGTGAAGTTCCAGGTCGAGGAGCTCCCCCTTCCCTTCCACCCCTACCGGCAGGGCGGAGGCGAAGGAGAGGCGGGGCTGAGGATTAAAACCCTTTGAGTAGGCCATGGGTATTCCCGCCCGTCGCAGGGCCCTTGAGAAGGATCGCTGGAGTTCCAAATGGGATAGGAAGCGGAGCTCACCGGTCTTCTGGAATTTAACCCTGATGCGCTGCGTCTGTTGACGGTTGACGGTTGACGGTTGACGGCCCTCCAGGGAAGGGGCATGGCTGATGGCTGATGGCTGATGGCTGTCTTTTCTGCCCATTTCTTCCAGTCCGGGGCGCAGGGTAATCCGCAAGCCTGGCAGGCATCCCAATGGCAGTCAGGGGTGAACTGGCCTTTCAAGGCCCGCTGGTATTCTCGATAAAGGAAGGCCTTGCTTACCCCCGTGGATATGTGGTCCCAAGGGAGGTGTTCTTCATATGCCAGGCTCCGATTGGCGTAAAAAGAAGGTTCAACACCACAGGCCGCGAAGGCCTCCTCCCAGGAAGGGAACTGGAGCTGATCCGTCCAGCCGTCAAAGCGGCAGCCGCGCCGCCAGGCTTCCAAGAGGACCTTACCCAAGGCCCTGTCCCCCCTGGAGAAGGCAGCTTCCAGGAAGCTCTGTTCCACCCTGTGCCATTTGAAGGAAATCCTCCCTTCCTGCAACCGCCGCCTCAAGTACCCCAACTTCTCGGCCAAGGCTTCCCGAGACTCCTGGCCCACCCACTGGAATGGGGTATGAGGCTTAGGGACAAAGGGAGATACGCTCACCGTAAGGGAAAAACTGCGGCGGCTCCACTTCCGGCCGAGCCGGGCCCCTTCCCGGGCCAGCCGTGCGAGGCCAGCCAGATCCTCCTCACCTTCGGTAGGGAGGCCTACCATGAAGTAAAGCTTCACCGATTCCCAGCCTGCTTTGGTAGCGGCCTCGATGGCCGCGAAGAAGTCTTTTTCTTCCATGGGCTTATTAATTACGCCTCGGAGCCTCTCAGTGCCAGCCTCAGGGGCTATGGTGAAGCCCGTCTTCCTTACCCTCTGCACCTGCCATATCGTCTCCTCCCGGAGACCCTCCGGGCGCAGGGACGGAAGGGAAAGAGAGACCATTTCAGGGGAGAGGAACGCCATAAGGGAGGGTAGGAGCTCAGGGAGGCAGGAAAGGTCAGATAGGCTTAAAGAAGAAAGGGATGCCTCCTCATAGCCTGTCCTTCGGACCGCCCGGAGCACCCCTTCCAGGATCTCGGAGGCCGACCGCTCCCGCAAAGGCCGGTAAATGATGCCTGCCTGACAGAAACGGCAGCCCCGGGTGCAGCCCCGCATCACCTCTAAATTGAAGCGGTCGTGGATGATCCCCATGTAGGGCACCAAAAAGCTGGCCGGGTTGAGACCATCCAGGCGATTCACCACCCGCTTCTCGATAGGGCGGTCTCCTGTGTAAAATCGCGGGACATAGCAGCCGGGAAGCTTGGCGCAGGCAGCAAGGAGCTCCTCCCGCCTCCCCCCGGATTTTTTCCAATCAAGCCACAGGTCCGTTAAATCCTGAATGGCCTCCTCCCCATCCCCGATAACAAAGAGATCGATGAAATCCGCTAACGGCTCAGGATTAAAGGCCGAAGGGCCGCCGGCGATTATTAAAGGATGACCCTCTTCCCGCTCTTCGGAGAGGAGGGGAATCCCTGCCAGGTGAAGCATATTGAGGATATTAGTGTAAGAGAGCTCGTACTGGAGGGTGAAACCCAAGATGTCGAAGTCCCTCAAGGGGAGGCTTGACTCCAGGGTGCAAAGGGTAAGACCCTTTCTCTGCAAAAGCTCGTCGCAGTCTAGCCAGGGGGCATATACCCTCTCGGCCACCACTCCTTCCCGCTGGTTTAACAGGTGATATAGGATCTTGAGGCCCAGGTGGGACATCCCGACCTCGTATGTGTCGGGAAAGGCCAGGGCCACCTTGATCCTGGCCCGAGCAGGGTCCTTCTGGATAGAGTTCCATTCCCGGCCCAGGTAACGGGTCGGTCTCTCCACTAAAGGGATAATCTCCTCGACGATTGCCTCTCTATAGCTTTTCATAGATCCTAATGATCAGGCCAGAGTTTTTTAAAATATTAGCACCAGAGCTGGCGGGTTGCAAGGGCTTTTTGGTCTATAAGGATTCACTCCATATCCAGCATCCGGCGGGCAATGCCCTCCGGGTCTTTAAACTGGCCGGACCTTATAGCCAGGTAAAGGACGAGCCCTGCCGGCCCTTTTCCATCTCCCTTCTCCCCATGACAGCCGGTGCAATACTCCTGGTATTTCGTTTTTCCCCAGGCAATGGACTCCGGGGTGGGGAGAGCAACCGCCGCCGCCACTTCCACCTTCCTCCGCTCCACAGCGGTGCCTAGCTTCTGGAGATAGGCCACCAGGGCCTTAACTTCGTCATCGGTGAGCCAGGTGAACTTGGGCATAATAGAGCCCGGCACTACCGCCTGGGGGTCCCGGAGATGAGCGTAGAAAACCCTTGACAAGGCGAAACGGCTATTTAAATATTCTGGACGTATTAGGCGAGACGAGGGTTCCATGATAACCAATCTCGAAAAAGTCTATAAGATTGCCCTTCCCACCCCTTTCCCGGTAGGGCCAGTCAATATATACCTCCTCAAAGGAAGGGGATTAACCCTCATCGATTCCGGGCCCAATACGGAAGAAGCCTGGGAGGCCCTGGTAAAAGGATTTGACCGCATTGGCGCCTCCATGAAAGATCTTCACCGCGTCATCATAACCCACGGCCACTCTGACCACTACGGCCTGGCGGCGCGAATTGCAAGTAAATCCGGGGCCGAGGTCTGGGCCCATGCCGCCGATCAGAAGATGGTAGAAGACCACCCCCGCGAACTCCTCCGCTGGGTGGAATTTCTCAGGGACTTTCTGCCGGCTACCGGCCTAGCCCAGCCCGTGGTCCAGGGGATCTGCGACTACATTGCGGCGAGGACAGGCTTCGCCAAAGCCGCCCCTGTAAGCCAGGCCCTTCGAGGCGGGGAATGCCTTGTCCTGGATGGCTTCACTTTAGAGGTAATCCACTCTCCCGGGCACACCCCGGGGAGCATCTGCCTCTTCGAGCCCTCGCTCAGGGTGCTCTTCTCGGGAGACCATCTCCTGAAGGAGATCACACCTAATCCTGTGCTCCAGGCATTTCCCGATTTCTTCGGGGAAAGGTTCCAAGGGCTTATTCACTACCGCGAGTCCCTCAGCCGGCTCCAAGGACTCCCCGCCAAGCTCGTCCTCCCCGGCCACGGCGAGGAGTTCCAGGACCTGAAAGGGCGCATCCAGGAAATAGATAGGCATGTCAATGAGAGGAAGGGCCGCTTCCTGGCCCTTCTCGGAAAAGGAGAGGTGACGCCCCTCCAGGCCGCGGAGGGCCTCTTCCCGGATCTCCCCCGCTCCCAGATCCTCCTCGCCATCTTCGAGGTAATCGGCCACCTCGACCTCCTCCGAGAGGAGGGCCTGGTAGAGGTAGTGGAAAAGGAGGGACTCCTCTTAGTAAACCTGCTACAAAATCATCGCCATTTGGCGGAAAGGATTTGACAGGCTTGCCAGACCATATTAGAATACCTTCAGTTAAGAATTGGGGGAGAAAAACGTGAGCCCTAAAGTTATCGGCATCCTCGGAGGAATGGGGCCCGAGGCGACCGCTGACTTGTTTTATAAGATCATCAAGGCTACTCCGGCTAAGGAGGACCAGGACCACCCCAAGGTTCTCATCTACTCAAATCCCCAGATCCCTGACCGCACCACCGCCATCCTCGGAGGTGGCAAAGACCTCCTGCCTCCCCTCATTGAGAGCGCAAAGCTCTTACAAAGGGCAGGGGCGAATTTCCTGGTTATCCCCTGCATCACCGTGCACCATTTTTACCGGGAGCTGCGGGCAGCAGTGAATTTGCCCATTCTCCATATCATTTGGGAGACAGCCGCGTATGTGAGGGAGAAATACCCAAACCTGAAGAGGATTGGCCTTCTTGCCACCACCGGGACCCTGCGGACCCGGCTCTTTGAAAGGGAGTTTGAGCCTATAGGGATTGATCTCCTCATCCCGCTGCCCGAGCTGCAAGAAGCCCTGGTGATGGAGGCCATCTATGGAAAGGGGGGAATCAAGGGAGGGGTAACCGGGGGAAGGCCCAGGGAGCTAATATTAGAGGCGTCCCGGCATTTAATGGGACAAGGGGCCGAGGCGGTTGTTGCTGGATGCACCGAGGTGCCGCTGGTCATAAAGGACGGGGACCTCCCGGTCCCGGTGATTGACCCCACCTGGATCCTGGCCCAAGTAGCGGTGAAAAAGGCCTTTAATCTCGGTGATTATTGACCATAGAGTTTCAGAAAACCCTATATTTTCAAGAAAAAGAAATGTAGGTAGTAACCCTATTATAGTTGATAATTAGTCATATTCCGGAAATCCCCTCTCCCCTGGTGGGAGAGGGTCAGGGTGAGGGGGAAG
>JACRGL010000020.1 GCA_016212365.1 Candidatus Methylomirabilota bacterium
CCTTGAGGAAGCCGGTCGGCGACTCGACGCCGAGCGGATCACGATCCTGGGCAGCTCGGTGACCGCCCTTGGCGTTTTGCGCGGAATAGAGGCCTGCGTCCAGTTCAAGCTTAACCGTAAGGACCTGGAAGGATTGACCGTGGCATTGCAAGTTATATGAAATTGCCGGTTGAAAGGTGGACATTGAAGAGATCAAAGCCAGAGTTCGCGACAATCAGTATATTTATAGCCATCCCGCCGAGATTGAGCGGAGAGCGGAAGCATTAACCTTCGCCCAAGTCGAAGAGGCCCTGTTGAATGGTCAGATCCTTGAGCAGTATCCTGATACTGGGCGTGGGGAGAGTTGTCTAGTGGTAGGTTTTGCTGGGGAGACACCCATTCACTCCGTATGCGGATGGCGTGGGGAAAAGGTGGTGCTTATCACCGTATACATTCCGCGCCCGCCGAAGTTCGTTGACCCTTGGACGCGAGGAGAGAGAAGATGACAAAAGTGTGTAATTTCTGTGGCAGTGACCGTTATGAGGAACGAAAGGTAGAATATCTCTATAGTCACGAGGGGAAATACTTGCTGGTGCCGAATACCCCTGTTGAAGTATGTCTAAATTGTGGCATGGTCTACTATGACGCGGCTGTTCTTAAGGAAATCGAGCGCCGGTTCTTTGCCATCCATAGCAAGGCAGAAGAACCAGACCGCTACATTGAGATGCCGGAGAAAGCCTTTGCCTGATGGATATACCTCAGCAGCGGAGCAATCAGGAGATTTTAGAGGTCCTGAAGGGGCTTAAATAGCGGCAGGCCGGAGGTGGGCAATGGACTTCTCCTATATCCTTAACATCCTCTGGATTTTCCTTCTCTTATCTGCCTTTATGCCTCTTTTTCAGCAGAAGAGGCTGGAGGCGGCCAGGGTGCGCTGGATCAGCCGCCTGGAAAAGAAAAGGGGCTCCCGAGTAATCACATTGATCAATCGGCAGGAGACCCGGACCTTCCTGGGAATCCCTATCATCCGCTACATTGATATTGACGACTCAGAGCAGGTCCTCCGGGCCATCCGCCTCACCCCTAAGGAGATGCCTATTGACCTTATCCTCCACACCCCCGGGGGTTTGGTGCTGGCCACGGAGCAGATTGCCCGTGCCTTAATCCGTCACCAAGGGACGGTGACTGTTTTTATCCCCCATTACGCCATGTCGGGTGGAACCCTCATCGCCATGGCTGCCGATGAGATTGTCATGTGTGAGAATGGAGTCCTTGGACCGGTGGACCCTCAGTTGGGGGAGTATCCAGCAGCTTCTATCTTAAAGGTCTTGGAGCTGAAAGACAAAAACGAAATCGAGGATAAAACCCTTATCCTGGCGGATGTTGCCCATAAGGCCATGGCTCAAGTTCGGCAGACGGTGGTAGAGATCCTAATGGGTAATGGTATGGAGGCAGAAAAGGCAGAGAAGATTGCTACCACTCTCTGCTCAGGCCAGTGGACCCATGATTACCCTATAACCTTTGAGGAGGCCCAGGAGCTTGGGCTACCGGTCAGGAAGGGCCTGCCCGAAGAGGTTTATGCCCTAATGGACCTATATCCTCAGCCCTCCCAGCGCCGGCCCTCGGTGCAATACATCCCCATTCCATACCGGAGGGAGATAGAGCCGGTCCCGCCCAAGGGACCGGGGCGGGCTGCATCCTGAAAGGAGTAAGAAAATCCAGGTGATTTCTTGTCCAATCGCAATTTTAGAATTGACCCCCACTAGATAATAAGATTATTATTCATAGGAAGAGGTGAAAATGGCAAAACACAGGGCGTGACCTATGTATGCGGGATTTGTGGCCAGGAGGTCCTAAGAAAGGGCCCATTACCAGGTCCTGGAGAACACAATCCTGTATCTGGAAAGGCCCATTGACTGGTTTGCTAAGGAGGAGCGCCCCCATTTTGACGGGGGTTGAGCATGAAAGGAGAAATCCGACGGTCAACAGGATGAAAACCCATGGTCAAGGAGATAGGTAAGGCCCTTTACACCACATTCAAACACATCTTCAAGCGCCCCATAACCGTTTCTTACCCGGAGGAGCGCCTGCCCCTGGCCCCCCGCTTTAGGGGACTACACTTCCTCGTCATAGACGAGGATGGGTTAGAACGCTGCGTGGGCTGCGAGCTTTGCGCCATTGCCTGCCCTGCTGATGCCATTTACGTAGAGGCAGCGGAAAACACCGAGAAGGAAAGGCATTCCCCAGGGGAAAGGTACGCCAGGATTTACATGATCCACATGTTCCGCTGTATTTTCTGCGGTTATTGCGAGGAGGCATGCCCTGAGGACGCCATATTCCTTGGAAAGGATTACGAACTCTCCACTTATACCCGTGAGGAGTTTATATATGACAAGAAGAGGCTCCTACTGCCCTTTCGGGATGCAGTAAGGCAGCGGCCCGAGGTTATGAACAGGCTAATGGAAAAGGCCGGTCTTTAAATCCTTAACCGTGACCCAGTATGGGGTGGGCTATATTACAAAGGGGGTGATTCAATCCCCATAATGACTCGAAAATTCTAAAGCCATATAAGGTGTTGGGCTGAAAATAGAAAGGGAAAAGGATGATTGACAAACACACAAGGATGAAATGAAGCACGCGGAGAGGCTTGCCGAGAGGATCGTCTATTTAGGGGGGATCCCTACATATCAGCCATCGGCCGTAAAGAGGGGTGGCGACCTCAGGAAGATGATCCAGGATGACCTGGATGCCGAGAACGCTGCCA
>JACRGL010000165.1 GCA_016212365.1 Candidatus Methylomirabilota bacterium
CCCCGATGGCGGCTATTTTCCCGTCCTCGATGAGGATTTCCAGGACATCGTCCACGTTGTTCACAGGGTCAATCACCCGTCCGCCCTTTATTAACAGTTTCATCTCTTGTTCCTAGGGTTTTTATGCAGTCAACCGTGAACTAAGAGGCTCCTCCCATTAATAGATAGAGCAGCGCCATCCTTACGGCTACGCCGTTCGAGACCTGGTCAAGAATCAATGAGTAGGGGCCATCGGCCACCTCCGGAGCGATCTCCACCCCCCGATTGATAGGGCCGGGGTGCATTATGAGGATATCTTCCCGGGCCCTCTTGAGTCGTTCCAGGTTGAGGCCAAAAAGGCGGGAGTATTCCCTTAGGGAGGGGAAGAAGGTTCTGCCCTGCCGCTCCAGCTGGATCCGGAGCATCATGATTACGTCCACCCCCTTAATGGCCTCTTCCAGGTCGGTAAAGACCTCGACCCCTAATTGGTCAATAAAGCGAGGCAGGAGTGTGGCTGGTCCTGCCAACCGGACGCTCATCCCCATCTTCCGCATCCCGTGGATGTTACTGCGGGCCACCCGGCTGTGGAGGATGTCACCCACGATGACACCTGAGAGCCCCTCGAGCCTCCCCTTCCTCTCCCGGATGGTGAAGAGGTCCAGGAGGGCCTGGGTAGGATGCTCGTGAGCCCCATCCCCAGCGTTGATAATGGAGGCGGAAAGGGTCTCGGCCAGGATCCGGGGAGCACCAGGGGCCGGGTGACGGATAACCACCACGTCGGGATTCATGGCCATCAGGGTCTTCCCGGTATCCCGGAGGGTCTCCCCCTTCACTACCGAGCTCTTTTCGGTGGCAATATTCACCACGTCCGCCGAGAGCCGCTTCCCCGCGATCTCGAAGGAGGTCCTGGTCCTGGTGCTGGGTTCGTAGAAGAGGTTGATCACGGTCTTCCCCCGTAGGGTGGGGACCTTTTTGATGTCCCGGGTGGAGACCTCCTTCATGGACTCGGCAGTGTCCAGGATGAGGGTGATCTCCTCGGCTGAGAGCTCCCGCATGCTTAAAAGGTCTTTTTGTTTGAGGCCCATTTCTATCCCCTAAAAACCGTTATTAACAGTTTACAGGTTCCAGGATCACCACCCGATCCACATCGTCTTCCTCCTTGAGCATTACCTGGACCTGTTCCGCCCTTGATGTGGGGACGTTCTTTCCCACGTAGTCGGCCCGGATGGGGAGCTCGCGGTGGCCACGATCCACCAGGACCGCCAATTGGATGGACCTGGGCCTACCAAAGTCGATGAGGCCGTCCAGGGCCGCCCGGATGGTCCTTCCGGTATAGAGGACATCGTCTACCAGGACGACCTTCTTATCATTTATGGAAAAAGGGATCTCCGTCTTCCGCACCACTGGCTGGGGCCCCATAGACCCTAAATCATCACGGTAGAGGGTTATGTCTAGGACTCCCACAGGGACTTCCATTCCATCTATCTCTTTGAGCTTCTGGGAGATCCTCCGGGCCAGGTCCACCCCCCGGCTCCTGAGGCCCACAAGGACGAGATCCTGGGTCCCCTTGTTCTTCTCGATGATCTCGTGGGCAATTCGGGTCAGGGCCCGGCTTATCCCCATTTCGTCCAGGATTTGGGCCTTTTCCTTTTTCTTCATGGCGCCTTAGGGCATAAAAAAACCCCCTCACCCTCGGGTGAGGAGGTTTGGATTTGTTGCCCCACTATCTTTATGGGTAACATAAAGGCTCCTTTGCTAACTTCACAGAGTTAGCTTAAAAGGTTATTTAATAATAACAGAGACTGGAAAGTTGTCAAGGGTTTTTTGCGATAAAGTTGCAAAGCAAGGGAAGCTTTGCTATTATTCGACTATCAAGAGAGAAGGCTACCAAAAATTATCTACCCAATTTGTAGTTGCCCGCCTGAGGCGGGCAGGGATTTTTCTATGAAGGACTTATCGGCGATCAAAACCCGCCTCAAGGAGCTCAGGCGGCTCATTCATTACCACGACTACAGGTATTACGTCCTCAACCAGCCTGAGATCCTAGACGCCGAGTATGACCGCCTCTTCAATGAGTTAAAAGGGCTCGAAGCGGACCATCCGGGACTTATCACCCCCGATTCTCCCACCCAGCGGGTTGCGGGGCAGCCGGCCGAGGAATTCGCCCAGGCAGAGCACCGGGTGGCCATGCTCAGTCTTGATAACGCCTACAATGCCGATGAGCTCCAGGAGTTCGAGGCCCGGATTGGCCGCCTCCTGCCCGGGGAACGCTTCCAGTACGTGGCCGAGCCCAAGATTGATGGCCTGGGGGTGGCCCTGATCTATGAGAAGGGCATACTGGTTCGGGGGGCGACTCGGGGCGACGGGAGGCTGGGGGAGGACGTCACCCAGAACCTGAAGACCATCCGCTCCATCCCCCTCGTCCTCCGGGAAGGGCTGAGGGAGCTGGGCGTCTTGGAGGTAAGGGGCGAGGTCTTCATGCGCCGGGATGCCTTCCTGCATCTGAACGAGGCCCTGGAGGAGGCAGGTCAGCCCACCTTCGCCAACCCCCGAAATGCCGCCGCCGGCTCTGTAAGACAGAAGGACCCTTCTATCACAGCAAAGAGGCCGCTGGACATCTTCATCTACGGGGTGAGCTACGCCGAGCCCAATCCCTTCAAGAGCCACTGGAAGACCCTCGAGAAGCTCAAGGAGGCAGGCTTGAAGGTCAATCCCCGATCGCGCTTCTGCCAGGATATGGAGACAGTGACTCGCTTTTGCTCCGCTCTTGAGGCCGAACGGGAGGCGTTGGGGTACGACACCGATGGCGTGGTGGTCAAGGTGGACTCCCTGGACCAGCAGCGGAGGCTCGGGACCACTACCCACCATCCCCGCTGGGCCATCGCCTATAAGTTCCCTGCCCGTCAGGCCGCCACTCTCGTCAAGGATATTATCGTCCAGGTAGGGAAAACAGGGGCCATGACTCCGGTGGCCGTTCTGGATCCGGTGGAGGTGGGGGGTGTCACCGTGAGCCGGGCCAGCCTCCATAATGAGGACGAGGTGGCCAGAAAAGACGTGAGGATCGGCGACATGGTCTTGGTGGAGCGGGCTGGGGACGTCATTCCCCAGGTAGTGCAGGTAATCTTGGAGAAGAGGCCCCCTGATGCCGGGAAGTTCGTGATGCCCAGGACCTGCCCCGTCTGCGGGGGGGCTGCCTTCCGGCCGGAAGGGGAGGCCATTGTTCGCTGCACCAACCTGGCCTGCCCTGCCCAGCTCAAGGAGAGGCTCTTTCACTTCGGCTCCCGCCGGGCTATGGAGATTGATCATTTAGGCGAGGCCGTCGTGGAGCAACTGGTGGACAGGGGCCTTGTCAAGGATTTCGCCGACCTCTATCGCCTGGACGTTCCCACCCTGGCCCAATTGGAGAGGATGGCGGAGAAGTCCGCCACCAACCTGGTCATCGCCATCGAGAGGAGCAAGGGCCGGGGCCTGGCTCGCCTCCTCTATGCCTTGGGGATTCGATACGTGGGCGAGCACGTGGCCTCTGTCCTGGCCTCCCACTTCGGGAGCATGGATAAGCTGGCCAAGGCTACGGAAGAAGAACTCTCGGGTATACACGAGATCGGCCCGCGAATTGCTGAGAGCGTGGCCCTCTTCTTCTCTCAAAAGGGGAACTTGAAGGTCATAGAGAGGCTCAGGAAAGCGGGGGTGAGGATGGCCGAAGAGGTAGTAGCTGTTCCTCAAGCCCAGCCCTTAGCTGGCAAGGCCTTGGTCCTTACCGGCGCTTTAGAGGGATTTAGCAGGGACGAGGCCAAGAACCTCATTGAGAGGCTTGGGGGCCGGGTCACGTCCTCGGTGAGCAAGAAGACCGATTACGTCATTGTGGGCAGGGACCCCGGCTCTAAATACGATGAAGCGCTGCGCTTAGGGGTCCCCATCCTTGACGAGGAGGGCTTTAAGGAGTTGGTTGCCCGGGGAGGGGGCCGGTGAAGGTCGTGCTTATGCCAATTTTTAACTTGACCCGGCAGCCTTCTGATATTATCATTATCTTAGAATATGCCAAATATGCCCCTTATTTCGGGCGAATAGCTCAGAGGGAGAGCACCTGCCTTACAAGCAGGGGGTCACAGGTTCGATCCCTGTTTCGCCCACTAGTTACGCGGGGTCGTAGTTCAGTCGGATAGAACGCCGGCCTGTCACGCCGGAGGTCGCGAGTTCGAGTCTCGTCGGCCCCGCCATTTTCCCTTAAAACCCCTTGCCTTTTTTCCCCCCCTTTGCTATAAGGCGAGAAGTTGCGGCCTATCCAGCGCAGGATGGCCTCTGAAGGCCCACCCTTAGCCTGGAGGTATCGGTTCTTGCCTAAAGGCATCCGACCTTTCCTTGGTGTTTCCCTTCTCATACATTTAGGGACCCTTTCCGTCTTAGCAGCCGAAGTCCCTGGCATCGCCCCTTCAAGAGAGTTCAAAGTGGAATCCCCGGCCCAGGTGGAGGCCGATTTCGTGGAATACCGGGAGAAGGAAAGGCTTATCCTGGCCCGCGGCAATGTGAGCGTGCGCTTTGAGGGCCGCGCCCTCCTGGCAGACGAGGCGGAGGTGAACCTGGAGGCGGAAGAGGTGAAGGCCCGCGGCAACGTTATCTTAATGGAGGGACCAAACCGCCTGGAAGGGGAGAGGCTGGAGTATAACTACCGGAGCGGGCTGGGGGTGCTCTACCGGGGAACGGGCTTCGCTGCCCCTTCCACGGGCTTTGCAGGGGTGGAGATCCACAAGGAGGGGGAGGGGGTATTCCGGCTGGTGAAGGGTTCCTTCACCGGGTGCAAGGCGTGCCAGGAGGCCCCCTACGACTGGGAGGTCCGGGCGCGGGAGGCCACCATCTATCAAGGCGAATACGTCTTCGCCAAGGGGGCCTCCCTCTGGCTCAGAGGGTTCCCCGCCCTTTATTCCCCTTTCTTTTCGGTTCCCCTCGGTCCTCGCAGAACAGGGTTCCTTGTGCCAAGGCCAGGGTATGGAAGCCGATCGGGTTTTTTCCTCAAACAACCCTTCTTTTGGGCCATCAGCGAGTCCCAGGATGCCACCTTTACCCTGACTTATCGAAGTAAAAAGGGCTTCGAGGAGGGATTGGAATACCGCTATATCCTCTCGGAGGTGGCGGGGGGAGAATTTAGTGCTTTGCATCTGCGGGAGCGAGATACCCATCGGGACCGCTCCAGCATTAAATTTCACCACGATCAACTCATCGCACCCAACCTGAGCTTTAGGGCCGACCTGAATTACCTGAGCGATAAATCCTTGGAAAGGGAGTATGTGGAAAATACCCCCATTGAAAGGACCAGGAGGACCTTGGACTCCAAAGTCTACCTCGTCCAGAGCTGGCCAAGGCATTCCCTTGTAGCCTTGGTGGAGGTCGACCGGGATTTGGCCGAGGTTCAGGACGACAGGCTCCAGAGGGTGCCCGAATTGAGGTTTAATGCCATGCACCAGCCCCTGGGTGAGAGCCCCTTTTTCTATGAGCTCGGTTCCTCGGCTGCTTATTTGGAGCGGAGGTGGGTAGAGGCAGGAAGGGTGGACCTCAGACCGCAATTTTCATTGCCCCTCCGGCTCGCCCCCTGGGCAAGGTTTACCCCGGCGGTGGCCCTTCGTGAAACGGCCTACACCAGGAAGAGCCCTCAAGGGGGGGCCACTAGCAGGGAGGTCTTCGAGTTTCAGGGCCGATTGGAGACCCGACTCTTCAGGAATTTCGAGGTGGGTAGGGAAAGTTTGACAGGGATTAGACATGTAGTTGAACCAAGGGTCCTTTACCAACTTCTGCCATCGGTCAACCAGCGAGAGCTACCCCAATTCGACGCCGTGGATTTCGTGAGCCCGCAGAACCGGATCACCTACTCCTTGGGCAATAGGTTCCTTGCCCGCTTACGTGGGGAGGGCGGAGAAACCCGGAGCCTGGAGTTTTTATCCCTCACCATAAGCCAGGCTTATAATCTCACGCCCAAAGAGCGGGATTTTTCCGATATATACCTGGGTTCTCTGACCCCGGAGCGTATAGATCAGTCGGTGAAGGACATCCGGTCTATAGGAGGTGGCTTTTCCCGGGCAACCGAGAGGAAATTCTCTAACATCGTGGCCGATCTTGCCCTCACCCCCTCTCCCCTTTTCACCTTTAAGGCCACTGCCGGTTATAACGCCAAGGAGAATCAGGCGGATTCCATAAATGCCAATCTACGACTGAATTATCCTGGGAGGGGATTTGTGGAATTGGGATCGAGCTACGTTCGAGGGCAGCAGGTCCAGGCCTATACCGGGACCCTCAAAGCAGATTTAGGCAAAGGCCTTTCCCTGGATTTGCTCACCCGATACGATGCATCGAGGAGCGTGCTTTTGGAAAATAACCTGACCCTCAAGTATGCGACCTGTTGCTGGGAGGTGAGCCTCCGATATATCCATCGGGGGGCGGTCGATGCAAGGCCGGCAGAAGATCACTTTGGTGTGGTATTCGAGCTCAAGACAGGAAGGTAAATGGGAAGGGGACGAATTCCGTTGACACTAAGGGATGGGAGAAATAAAATATCACAGAATAATCGCAGGACTAAGGCATCAGGCCACGGAAAATAGGCCGGGCATTGAAGCGAGAAAGGCCAAGCCATGATAGGGATAACAAAGCTCCTCTGCGGAACCGCCACCCCAGGGGATGTCCTCCGCTATGGCCGGGATAGCTCGAGGATGCCCCACCACCTCATCCAGTATTCCCAGGACAAGAGGCCGGTAGTGGTCTGGAATATGACCCGGCGTTGTAATTTGCACTGTATCCACTGCTACTCGGATTCCGAGAACCGGGAGTATCCCGGAGAGCTTACTACCGAAGAGGCTAAGGCCTTTATCGCAGACCTGGCCGATTTTAAGGCCCCAGTCCTACTCTTTTCAGGTGGGGAGCCCCTCCTCCGTCCTGACCTCTTTGAGCTGGGTAAGTTTGCGGTGGAGCGGGGGATCCGGGCGGTGATATCCACCAACGGGACCCTGATCACCAAAGAGGTGGCCAGGAGGATAAAGGGAACAGGCTTTGGCTATGTGGGTATCAGCCTGGATGGAATCGGGGAGTCCAATGACCGCTTCCGCGGGCATAAGGGGGCCTTTGAGGAGGCCATGCGGGGCTTCAGGGCCTGCGTGGAGGTGGAACAGAAGGTGGGACTCCGCCTCACCCTTACCCGCCGCAACTATCAGGACCTCAACGCCATCTTTGATTATGTGGAGGAGGAGCGGATCGACCGGGCCTGCTTCTATCACCTGGTCTATACCGGGCGGGGGAGCGGTATGCTGAAGGATGACTTAACCCACCAGGAGACAAGGGAGGCCGTGGATCTTATAATAGAGCGGACCCTGGACTTTCACCGCCGGGGCCTTGAGAAGGACATCCTTACCGTGGATAACCACGCCGATGGGGTATACCTCTACCTCCGTTTAATGAAGGAGCAGCCGGAGAGGGCGGCTGAGGTCTTCCAGCTCCTCCGATGGAATGGGGGGAACAATTCGGGGATCGCCATAGGCGCTGTGGACAATTTAGGCAATGTCCACCCTGACCAATTCTGGAACTACTACTCCCTGGGAAACGTCAGGGAGAAGAAGTTCAGCGAGATCTGGCAGGACACATCTGACCCTATCATGAAGGGCCTTAAGGACAGAAAAGGCCTGCTAAAAGGACGCTGCGGCTTATGCCGATGGCTCGAAATATGTAATGGGAACTTTCGTGTCCGGGCAGAGGCGGTTTATAGGGACACCTGGGCAGAGGACCCCGCCTGTTATTTAACGGATAAGGAGATAGGAATTGATTGGAGAAGCCTTTAGCCATTAGTCATTAGCCCACTTTAGGTAGGCTAAAAGC
>JACRGL010000166.1 GCA_016212365.1 Candidatus Methylomirabilota bacterium
GAATCTCTATTCCTGGGAGGAACTCAAACTTCATATTCTTAAGGTCCACATAGTACCATCTCACCTTTCCCTTGGGGAAGTCTTCGGGTAGGAGACCAAGCTTCATAAACGAGGTCTCCGGGTTCAAGTTGAAACCATAGGCGATGGGCACAATGTCCAGGATTTCTACCTGGAGGATATCCCCCGGGTCTGCACCGTTTACATAGATTGGGCCTGTCAGGTTATGGTGGGCTGCGCCCCTCTTTAGCTTCTCAGCGCCTGTCTTCTTATCGGGATAAATGTAGACCTCCGGGTTTCTATCTATCGCCTCTTTATACCAATTCATCCAATCCTCTATTTCTGCCCCAGGGATCATTTTGTTCATAAGGTGGGTGCCCGTCTCAACATGCACTATATCACCGGAATTCATGTAAAGAGCCGGCTTTACTGAATTATCCCAGTATCCGTCGGTGGATGTCGTAGGGTTATTACCTAGGATATGGATCTTGCCAGTGGCCTCCATACGTTTCAAATCCAGGGCCTTGGCCGTCTTGAAGGTAAACCCACCTATGGTAGCTGCTCCTCCTAAAGCAGCACTGTATTTGAGAAACGTCCTCCGGTTTATCTTCTTATCCGCAGTTTTCATTTTCTTTTCTTCCATATCACACCTCCATTGTCTAAACAGTATAGGGTGATAAAATGGTTAAAACATACACCCTCATAGGGCACCACCTCCTAATGCTCCTTGTGTGGGGCCAGTGCAGATTGTTCAGAGGAGCGTCTAATTCGGCTGGCCCACCATAGCCCGATGGCTACCACCGCTAATGCAAGAAAGGCTGGGGCAAACCACTTCAGAAAACCGGCGTAAGGGGCGACCCAACCATGGACGATGCGGTCCTTAACCAGCATCTCCCCTGCCACCCAACCGAGGATGGCACCGCCCAGTAAGACAAGCCATGGGTACTTATTCATAAGCCAGGAGATAAAGGCTGCACCGACCATGAGGATTGGAATACTCAGTCCGAGGCCAAATATGAGAAGGAATAGATTGCCATGAGAGGCAGCGGCTATGGCCAGCATATTATCTAGGCTCATAATGATATCGGCCAGTATGATGATCCGGATTGCCTCGGCCAGGGTGGTCCCCTCCCGGACCTTGCCCTCTCCACCGGGATTCTGGCGGAGGAGCCGTAAGGCAATCCAGACGAGGATGAGGCCCCCAAGGGCCTGAAGTAGAGGGATCATCAGGAGCTGGGCAATTATAAATGTAAAGGTTACCCGGAGCGCAATGGCCCCGAGAGTCCCAAAGAAGATCCCCAGCCGCTTCTGCCTCCGGGGCAGTGTCCTGACCGCCATGCCAATTACCAGGGCGTTGTCACCGGCCAGGGAGAGGTCTATGAGCACAATGCTTAGCCATCTAAAGTAAAATTCCACGCCCATTTAACGGACTCCTTAAGCCATACCTTGATTACCAGCCTTTACCTACCCTGATCTGGTTATTAACCTCCCTGACACCCCAGGCTCCCCAACTCCCTTGTCATGGCTAAAATAGGCATGGACCTTTACCTTTCCTATCCCTTCACAGACTGAAGGGCTTTTCGGATCCGCTGGCGCAGGCTGGTGATGACCGGCCAGAAGAAGAAAATGAGCGCTAGCGTCATTATGACGCCCGCAATGGGCCGATTGAAAAAGATGAGGGGGGAGCCCTGGGACATGATGAGGCTCTGACGCATTGCCGTCTCCGCCATATCCCCGAGAACCAGGGCAAGGACCATGGGGGCAATGGGGTAGTCGAGTTTCTTGAAGGCATACCCGACGAAGCCAAAGATTATCATATACCAGATGTCAATCATTCTGTTGTTCACTGCGTATGCGCCAATGGCACAAATGAAGACAATGCTTGGCATCAGTATACCAAAGGGGGCCCTGAGAATCGCCGCAAAGAGAGGAACAAAGGCCAGGACAATTATGACGCCGATGGCGTTGCTCGCCCATATGCTGGCAATGAGGCCCCAGACAAAGTCAGGATGTTCCTTGAAGAGCATCGGGCCAGGCTGCAAGCCCCATATCATGAGGCCCCCCAGCATGACCGCTGCTGTCGGCGAGCCCGGGATGCCCAGGGTGATCATGGGCACCATCGCAGAGACCCCTGCGGCGTGAGCCGCCACTTCTGGGGCCACCACCCCCTCCATAGTCCCCGTGCCGAATTCCTCCGGATTCTTGGAGAACTGCTTGGCAAAGCCATAACTCATAAAAGATGCAGGCGTTGCTCCTCCTGGTTTGAAGCCCATCCAGCACCCGATGAGCGCCCCTCTAAGGAGGGTCCTCCAGTATCGCGGCAGCTCTTTCCAGGTCTCCCATATAACCCGCAAGGACATCCTTGCGGATAAACCCTCCATCTTGAGACCCTCTTCAACGGTCAGGAATATCTCTCCAAGGCCAAACAGTCCGATTACCGCTACAATAAAGTTAAAGCCGCCCATGAGCTCGGTGGTGCCAAAGGTCAGGCGGAGCTTCCCGCTGACAATGTCTATTCCTACGGCTGCCATAGTGAATCCAAGGAAGATGGCAATAAGTGTCTTAATAGGGGCTTTTCCCCCAAGGGCAACAAAGGCGCTGAAGGTCAGCATCATGACGGAAAAGGTCTCGGGCGGGCCGAATTTTAAGGCAATCTCCGCGATGAGGGGGGCGAAGAAGGTCAAGGCGATAGTGGCGAACATGGCCCCGATAAAGTGGGAGCTAAAGGCCGCTGTTAGGGCCTGGGCTGCCTTCCCTTTTTTAGCCATGGGATGACCGTCGAAGCAGGTGGCCACAGACCAGGGCTCCCCAGGGATATTGAATAGAACGGAGGTAATGACCCCGCCAAAAAGAGCCCCCCAATAGATGCACGCCAGGAGAATGATGGCTGAGGTAGGGGGCATAATAAAGGTAACAGGGATGAGGATAGCCACCCCATTGGCACCACCGAGGCCTGGCAAGACCCCAACTATAGTCCCAAGAAAGATCCCTATGACGGCAACAAGGATGTTATAGGGAGTGAAGAAGATCTCAAAGCCCATCATGAGATTATTAAGAGTCTCCATTCCCGTTTCTCCTCCAGATTCAGAACCCGAGGAGACCCTCCAGTCTCCCCTTCGGCAAGGGGATTAAAAACCACTTGTCGAAAACGAAATAGCTAACCAGGGGAAGGAGGATACTGATGGCCAGCACCGTAATCCAGCGATGCCTGCCAATCCACCGCATGTAAAGGGCAAGGTAAAGGCCAGCCGCTATATAGAGACCAACAAATTCGGTCAGAACCACCATCAGTGCTGCCGGAATCGCCACATAGAGGACCGGCCTCAAACCTCCCTTGCGTATGAATGGTATATTAGGTATGGATTTTCGCGATCTGAGGATGGCCTGTCCCAGGACGACCAGAGTGCCTAAGATCAAACCCGTTCCTAGCATGAATGGGTAGAGGCCAGGCCTAGGACCAGCCGCTCCCCATCCAATCACACCGAGTCTGATACCGTCATATATGGCAAGGGTTCCAATAATCAGTATGATCAAGGCACAGATAATATCGGCCTTTCGCATATCCTCGTCCTTTTTAGGCCCTGGATTAGAGGCTCTTGACGGAATGTTGTAAAAACTGGGTAGGAGTGTGTCTCCCCGGCTTTAGCCTCCCCTTCTTCATGGGCGACTAAAGTCGCTCCTACCCATAAAAAACTTCTCCATATCTGACTTTATACTCCATGGCACTTGAGTACTTA
>JACRGL010000170.1 GCA_016212365.1 Candidatus Methylomirabilota bacterium
AAAGGACCTTCCCAGGGTGTCCAGGGAGATCCTGGTAGCATCTACTGTAAATAGCTTTCTCCTCTGGATTTTCAACCTCTCTCTTACCTCGGTCGGGCTTTCAGGGGTATTTATGACAATCACTGCATCATCAGGGGTCCCCTCGGTCACATCCACCATCCCCAACAGGGTGGGGTCCAGCACTATTACCACACCGGGATTGGTGACCTGGCTGAATATCCGGATAGGCCTATCGCTTATGCGGTTAAAGGCCCTGAGGGGTGCCCCCATCCGCTCAGGTCCATACTCAGGGGACGCCTGAACGTATTTCCCTTCCCCCATGGCCGTCTCGGCCAGAACTTTTGCGGCTGTCACCGCCCCCTGACCAGCCCGGGCATGCCAGCGAACCTCTATCATCTCTGCCATGGTTTCCTCCTTGAAAAACAAGCCCTTGTTTTTTCAGTCCTACTGAAGGCTGAAAGCTGACCACTGATGGCTAATTTAGAACTCCCTCCTTCCCTCTAAGGCCCTGGAAAGGGTCACCTCATCGGCGTATTCCAAGTCTCCCCCCATAGGGAGGCCCATGGCGATTCGGGTAATGCGAACCCCAATGGGCTTGAGTAGTTTGCCCAGATAGAAGGCAGTGGCCTCTCCTTCTACATTGGGATTGGTGGCAATGATTACCTCCCGCACCTGGCCATCCTTTAAGCGGTTAATCAGCTCCCGGGCCCGGATGTCCTCAGGCCCCCTGCCTTCCAAAGGCGAGAGAGAACCCTGAAGGACATGATAGTACCCCTTGTATTCTCGGGTCCTCTCAATAGCGAGGAGGTCATTGGGCTCCTCCACTACGCAGAGGAGGGTCTCATCCCGGGTCCCATCCCGGCAGATTTTACATTTGTCCTCCTCGCCGATGTTGAAACAGATGGAGCAGACCCGAATCCGATCCTTCATCTCTAGGATGGTGTAGGCCAGGACGCTCGCCTCCTCCCGCGGGACCTTCAGGAGATAAAAGGCCAATCGCTGGGCGGTTTTGGGACCAATTCCTGGGAGCCTCTGAAGCTCCTCTATTAGCCGCGAGAGGGAAGGGGCGTAATGGGGCATGTTACTCCCTTATATGAGCCCTGCCAGGTTGAGGCCACCGGTGAGGCGGCTCATCTCCTGGGCCAGGAGGTCCCGGGATTTGCGTAAGGCCTCGTTGGTAGCGGCCACAATTAGGTCTTGGAGCATGTCTAGCTCCCCCGCCTGAACTACCTCGGGATCGATCTTCACCGAGATGATTTCTCCCCGGCCATTACAGGCAACCGTCACCATCCCCCCACCAGCGGAGGCCTCTACCTTTTTACCGGCTACCTCTTCCTGAATACGGGCCATCTCCACCCTCAACCGCTCAGCCTGCTTCATTAAATCGCCTAGCCCCTTCATTCTCTTCTCCTATGGAAGTCTCGGCCGCCTATGCCTGTGGGCCTTCCTTTATCTCGATAATCCGACCCCGGAAGAGTTCCAGGGCTTCTTGAACCAGGGGATGCCGCTGGAACAGACTCCGCGCCTGGCCTTCTGGGTTCTCCCCGGCATTTCCCATGGAGGCCTTTGGCTTAACCAACTCCGCTTCAGGGGGAAGGTAACGGTAAGTTACCTTTAACTTCTTGCCGAAGGCCTGAGAGACGGCGGCCTCTATCCTCCCTCGGTTCTCTTTGTCCTCCAGGGTGGTGCGGAGATAGGCATTACCATTATCCAGGGTGAGGACCAGCAGGTCTCCCTCTAAGGCCACCGAGCGGGTCTCTGCCAGGAGGGCGGAGAGGACCTTCTCCTCAGCCAAGATCTGCCTGGCCTCGGCCCAGGAGGCCTCGAGATCCACTCCTTTTGGAGAAGTAGAGGGCCCCCCTTCCAGTGGAGGCGGAGGCTCTTTGGGGAGGGCCTGCGCCCGGCTCTCCTCTATGGGAGAGACCAAGGGGAGCTCTAAGGATGGGACTGAGTAGGCCTGTGAAAGCCGCTTTTCCAATTCCGCGAGTCGCCCCAGGATGGCCTCTAAGGTCTCCAGGGACTTCACCTCGGCCATCCGGACCAGGACCACCTCCAAAACAAAGCGAGGATAAGGGGCCCGGCGCATCTCCTGCTCTGCCTGGGTAAGAAGCCTCACCAAAAGCTCGATCTCGGGCAACGCGAGCCTTTCTGCTTGTCCTCTCAAGATCTCAGGGTCCACCGAGGTCAGGCCGAGAAGGGGCCCTGGTTTCTGGCTCACCTTGAGGACCATCAGATGACGGAGGTGCTCTAGGAGGGCCAGACAAAAAGCCCTGAGGTCCTGCCCTCTCTGATGAAGGCTATCTACCAATTCTAAGAGAGCGGCGGCATCCCTTTCGGTAATGCCCTGGAGTGCTGCCGCGATGACCTCCCCCTCCACCAGGCCCAATACGGCCTGGAGCTCGTCGGGCCCAATATGGCCATCGCTATAAGAAATGGCCTGATCCAGTAAACTCTGGGCGTCCCTAAGGCTCCCCTCTACAGCCCGGGCAATGGCCGTAAGGCCATCCTCTGCTATCTTGACCCCTTCCTCCCTGGCGATTAGCCCGAGGCGCTCTACGATTTCCCCCACCCCAATCCTCTTGAAATCATAGCGTTGGCAGCGGGAGCGGATGGTAGCTGGTACCTTATGGGGCTCAGTGGTAGCCAGGATGAAGACCACCCGAGGCGGAGGCTCCTCCAGGGTTTTTAGCAGGGCGTTAAAGGCAGGCTCGGTCAACATGTGGACCTCATCAATGATGATCACCTTGTGTTTCCCCGCTCCCGGTGAGTATCTCACGTTTTCCCGAAGCTCGCGAACCTCGTCAATGCCCCGGTTGGAAGCCCCGTCAATCTCCATACAATTTAAAGAGCGGCCTGCCGCTATCTCTTGGCAGCTCAGGCACTCGTCGCAGGGCTCCGGGGCAGGCCCCTTATCGCAGTTCAAGGCCTTGGCCAAAATGCGGGCTACAGTAGTCTTTCCAACCCCCCTGGGTCCGGCAAAGAGGAAGGCATGGGCCACGCGGCCGCTCGCCAGCGCGTTCTTCAAGGTCTGGGTTACCGGCCTCTGCCCCACTACTTCTTCGAAGCGCTGGGGCCGCCATCGCCGAGCCAGAACAAGGTAAGACATAGCCTGCCTCTTGATTTCAGAGTTCACGGAAAGGGCGCTTCCACCAATACCTCCATCCGTGAACTGTGAACCGTCAACTGTAAACCGAGCTTGGCCGTGCACCCACCGTCGATCCGCCCCCCGGACCAGCCGGGAACCTTTGGCTCCGACCGGGACAACCTGCGGCACAGGAGGGTCTTTGCTTACCGCTGCTTCCTCCCGGACCTGACGGGGTTCGCAAATCCTTCTTGCGCAGGAACCGACCCTCAACGCCGCCAGAACCCGTCTGTAACCAAGAGGTCTAAAAACCTCGGGTGGGAATTCGACCCCGCTATAGCGGTTTTCGGGTACAGGGCACCGCTAGTTCCCCGTCTAGCACGGCCAAGCCCTGTTGATAGTGGTCAATTGTTAACGGTTCACTGTTCACGGTTGACGGAAAATAAAAAATTTAATCCCTCTTATTCTGTGAACCGTGAACCGTCAACTGTGAACCACAGTGGTGCGCCCAAGAGGATTTGAACCTCCGACCCCTGCCTCCGCAGGGCAGTGCTCTATCCGGGCTGAGCTACGAGCGCAACGAAATAGACTTTTCATTTTACCACGTAGATTGGATTGCTGTAGATCCAGGGCTTGG
>JACRGL010000167.1 GCA_016212365.1 Candidatus Methylomirabilota bacterium
CGAAAAAGAACCCTCCTATTGTAAACAGGTAGAAAGCCCTTTTTCCCATTATGGGGCTATCCCCGAGACAGGCGGAGCGCGGCTGAGAAGGCACCGGGCCGACGGGTGTTTCAATCCCTTTCAGAGCTTTGTAGATTCTGAAATATCCCAAACCACTCCCGGCTGAGTCGGGATACCTCCATGACGAAAAAGGCCTTAATCTCTTCCCATCTAACCTCTCTTACCATGGGGGCAGGAAACTTATGAGACATGCTAAATGCTCATTTATTAGTGAGATGGTGGTTGATAACTCATTCGGACTTTTTAATTCCCTCATAATCCCAGCTGCTCTCTCTATGAACTTGACTTCATGGGGGCCTAGGTTCACATCGTTTAGGCTTATCACGTTGTAAGCATACCAAGTTGCAAATGTAAGATAATAGTATATACGCGCGTCGATATCCCTCAGGGCCATGATGATTGGAAGCCGTGCCATCTTCCTTATCTCAACTATTAGCTTAGCATGTGCTTCGTAGACCCGCCTATACTCCCTCGGCATCATATATTCTTCAATATAGTAATCTTCAACGTTGGATATGATATTAGGATTCACATTTGGAGGTGAGTAGAGGCCCCTAAGCCTTATATGAGCCTTCTCGTGTAATGCCAACCACTCACAGCATTCTTCCCATGGTATTTGATAGCACCTTTCAGCAAAGCCTATAAAAAGTTTAGCGTTTTCCAAGCTAAATAATATTTCTCCTTTCTTTACGTTAACACATGTAATCTTGTATAAACTAACCCTAAATGGTGCTGCTAGTGTTTTGAAATATTCAAGTATTTCGTTTTGGCTGACTGAGAGATGTGAATCTACGTGCTCATCGATATTTGTCCTAACCTCTTCCTTACATATCACGCAACGCATAGACGGATACTTGCACTTAATGTCCCAAGGCTCTCCTTCATATACTCATCGAAGTCGAAGTCAATAGGTATAACGAAGGACTCATCGGTCATCCGGAAGTCATTGCATTACCCTTTTCATAAAGGTTCGCCATCCCCTGGGCGATCCGCCGCATTTCTTCCCGGAGCTCCGGGGGTTCCAGGACCTCTACCTCGGCGCCGAAGCCTAAAAGCCACCAGGACACTTCCTGGGTGCCGGCCACGGTAGCGGTGTATATTAAAGAGCCATCAGGGCATTCCTCGATGCGCTCGGTAGGGTGGTGGCGGGAGCCCTTAATCAGGGAGGCAAGGCGGGGGGCGAACCGGGCCTTCACCTCCACCGCCGGGCCTGTGAAGACCTCCCAGCTCTTCTCGAAGTATTTCTCCAGGCTAAATTCTTTGGGGATCTGGAAACCCTTATCGGTGAGGGAGACGCTCTTTATGCGGTCGAGGCGAAAGGTGAGGATCCGCTTCAACCGGTGGCAATAGCCCACCAGATACCAGGCATGGCGGCGAAAGGTGAGATGGTAAGGGTCCACCTCCCGCAGGCTTGCCCGGCCTTCCTTTGGGGAGGCATAGGAGATGCAGACCATCCGGCGCTGAGATACGCCATCCTCTAAAATCCTGAAGACCATCTGAGGCCCGGAATCAGGGGCGGCGAGCCTCAAATCCAGGGAGATCTGCCTATCCCGCTGCTCGGCCTCTTGAAGGACAGTGGGGGAGAGGGCGGCACCCAGCTTGGCCAGGGCGCTTTCCAGGACATGGGAAAAGGGCACCCCTGCATTTAAAGGGGCAACGGAGGCTGCCAGTTTCAAGGCCAGGGCTTCATCACCGGTGAGGTTTAAGGGAGGGAGGAAGGTGCGCGAATGGAGCTTATAGCCGTCTTCAAAGTAAACGGGGACGTGGAGGGTGGAGAGGGCATTCAGGTCCCGGTAGATGGTGCGCTCGGAGACCTGACATTTCCGGGCCAGGTCCCTGGCCCGAAGATTGGGCGAGGCATGGAGGAGGTTCAGGATCTTTAGGAGGCGCTCTGCTCTAACCATTGGGTGTAACAGATCATTAATGTTATCATTTCGGTTTCCTCACTGGGCCACTGCTGCCACCCTTCCCTTAGTGATGCGCTGGAGGTCCTGAGGGGAAATAGGGAAGACGGCATTAGGGGTCCCTGCGGCCGCATAAACCACCTCGAACCGCATCAGGGTCTCGTCACTGAGGGTAGGGATCTCCTCTTTATGCCCAATGGGAGGCACCCCGCCAATGGCGTAGCCAGTCACCCGCCTCACGGTCTCAGCGTCCGCCAGGCGGACCTTTCCCCCACCCGTCAAGGCATTGAGCTTCGCAGCGTCCACCCGATTCGCGCCTGAGGTCAGAACAAGATAATGCCTCTCATCCACCAGAAACAAGAGGGACTTGACGATCTGGGCCACACTACAGCCTACCGCATCTGCCGCTTCCTGGGAAGTTTTGGTGCTCTCTGCGAATTCCCGGACCTGGAGTCCCAGCCTATATTGATTCAGGGCCTCCTGGACACGCCTTGCTGCTTCCTTCATCCCTCTCCCCTTTAGACCCTTTGAGGCTATATCAAAGAGGCCCCCCTGTCAAGGCCCAAAAGGCCGCAGCATCTCTAAGTGTAAACAACATTTTTGTTGACAATGTCCGGAAAGATGATACCTTATAAACGGTTATTAATCCTATTATCTAGCCCCTTAAGGTGGTTGATGATCAAGACCATCGAATGCTCGCAAGAAGGTATAGTCCGTATCCTCGATCAATCCCGGCTCCCTTTGGAAGAGGTTTATATCGAATGCCGGGACCACCTGGAGGTAGCCGAGGCAATTCGGAAGATGCGCATCCGGGGCGCTCCGGCCATTGGGGTAGCCGCTGCCATCGCTCTAGCATTAGGGGCCCAAAAGATTCAGGCCGATTCCTTTGAAGGCTTCTATTCCAAACTTCAGGATTTGGCTGAGACCCTGGCCGGGACCCGCCCGACCGCCGTCAATCTTTTCTGGGCTCTCGGGTGCATGAAGCGCTGCGCCCTGGATTTCAAGGATCTTCCTTTACAAGCCCTCAAAGAGCGGCTGCGGGAGGAGGCCCAGAGGATTCTGGAAGAAGACATCAATACTAACCGGGCCCTGGGGCGGGAGGGAAAAGGTCTAATCCATGATGGGGCCTCCATTCTCACTCATTGTAACACGGGGGCTCTGGCCACCGCTGGCTATGGGACCGCCCTTGGGGTAGTGCGGGCGGCCTTCGAGGAGGGCAAGAGGCTCACCGTCTATGTGGACGAGACCCGGCCCTATCTCCAGGGGGCCCGCCTTACCGCGTGGGAACTCCAAAAGGAGGGGATTCCCTTTGTCCTCATCACCGACAATATGGCGGGCTACTTCATGAAGCAAGGGAAGATTGATATGGTCATGGTGGGGGCAGACCGTATAGCGGCTAATGGAGACGTGGCTAATAAGATCGGGACTTACGGCCTGGCTGTCCTGGCCCGGGAGCATAACATCCCCTTTTATGTAGCTGCGCCCCTCTCCACTTTAGACCTGGGGCTTCCTTCGGGGGAGGAGATCCCCATAGAAGAACGGGACCCGGAGGAGGTCACTCAATTCCTGGGTACACCCATTGCCCCTCCAGGAGCGCAGGCAGCCAATCCCGCTTTCGACATCACCCCTGCCCGCTTAGTAAGCGCCATAGTCACCGAGGTGGGAATAGCAAGGCCGCCCTATAAGGATAGCCTAAGGGATCTGCGTCAAAGGGCCTGGCATCGACCCAAGGCTGGATAGCAAGGCTCCTCTATAAAGAGGAAAACCCATGGCAGGAGAGCGGATCCTAGTAGTGGAGGATGAGCCCCTAATCGCTCAGATGCTCGCTGATAAGCTCTCCGAGCTTTATGTGGAGGTCATTCGCGCCTCCAACGGGGTGGAAGCCTTGGGGCTTGCCTGGGAGAGGGACCCAGACCTTATCCTCCTAGATATAATGATGCCCAAGATGGATGGCTTTGAGGTGGCAAAGATTCTCAAGTCTAACCTAAAGACAAGCCATATTCCCATCGTATTTCTGACGGCCAAGACCCAAGTCGAAGACCGGGTGCGGGGGCTTGAACTGGGGGCAGAGGACTACATCACCAAGCCCTTCAACTTTCAAGAGCTCATCCTACGCATCAAGACCATCCTGACTAGGATGGAGGCCGCCCATGCCCAGAAGGCTTCCCAGGAGATGCGGGGGATGGCAGGTAAGCTCCGCGATTTGAGCCTGGCCAACCTTATCCAATTCTTGGACATGGACCAAAAGACCGGGATCCTCACCATTACCCGGGGGGAAGAAAGGGGCTATATCTATTTTGACCGCGGCCGGATCGTAAATGCCCTGGCCGGCCCTTTGAGGGCGGAGGCTGCCGTTTACCGCCTCCTCACCTGGGCCGAGGGCGACTTTGCCCTCGAACTTTGTGGCGCATCAGGCCTGGCCGAACCGGTCATCAAAATGAGCAATCAGACCTTGATCCTGGAAGGGATGCGAAGGTTGGACGAGGCCGAGCGCCTCCGGGGCCAGCTTCCCTCTCCCTCGGCGGTCCTTAAGGTAAGCCCTCTGCTCCGGGAGCGTCTCAAGGGGAAGAGGCTGGCCCCGGAGCTGGAGAGATTTCTGGAGTTATTTGATGGAAGAAGGGACCTAGAGGCTGTACTTCGGGAGAGCGAGATGGACGAACTCAGGGCCCTGGAGAACGTTGTCAGGCTCTACTCCCAAGGGATGCTGGTGGAGGCTTAGGACCATGTCACGGACGGAGAGGCTCAAAATCCCACGCCCCAAGGTCCGCCGGACCTGGGTCCGGACGCCGGTGACTAAGCCCCACTCTACCCCTAAAGGGAAGAAGGGTTACCACCGCCCCAAGGAAAGGGGGAAAGAGTATGACCTGGAATAGGAGTGAAGGGAGAAAGCCCCTCCCCCTTCTCCTTTTCCTCTTTCTCCTTGCCTCCCTCATTATTCTAACTGAAACAGGAGCGATTCCTCCCAATTCCTCCCAAGAAGAGGCCTGGGAAGTTACTCTGAAGCTCCTGGCCGCTGGTGATTATCCGGGCTCCAGTGCTATCCTCCTCAAAATATCCCCTGATGAGCTGCCGCCATCCCGATTGGGAGAGCTAGACTTCCTTCGAGGATACTCCCTTTACCGCCAGGGGCGCTGGGAGGAAGCCCTCCCTCATCTGGAGAAGGCGGTTTCCTCACTCCCCATCCTTGCTGAGTATGCCATCTTTTTCCTGGCGGAGGCCCACCGCCGCGCTGGAGACCCGATTGGGGCCGTTCAAGCCTTAAATTCCTTGACCACTAAATACCCGGACAGCATCCTCTCAAAGGAGGGCCTCTTTCAACAGGCCCGGGACCTCTCGGCCCTGAAAGATTGGGAACAGGCAGAGAAAGCCCTCAGGACATTTCTCCATCTCTACCCCCGTTCCACCAGGAGGGCCGAGGCCGAGCTCCTTCTGGGAATCACCCTCCTCGAATTAGGGCGTCAGGAGGAGGCAGAGGTGGAGCTGCGGAGGCTCTTTTTGGAAAGGCCCGAGACCCGAGAGGCCGAGCGGGCCAGGGCCTATCTGGCCGAGTTTCCTTCCCCTCGCCCACTCACCCCAGAGGAGGTCTACCGGCGTGCATTGCTCCTCTACGAGGCTGGTCGGTATGAGAAGGCCGTAACCGAGCTCATCCCTTTCCTAGAAAAAGACTCCTCATCCTCCTTCCGCCTCCTTGCCGGGCGGTGTTATTTTCAGCTCAGGAATTACCGGGAGGCCATAAAGACCCTGGAAACCTTGACATCCGCGCCCTCACCTATAAGGGAGGAGACCCTTTATTGGATGGCTCGGAGCTGGGAGCGTCTGGGGGAACGGGAGCGGGCCAAGGCCCTGTATAAAACCCTTGCCAGCGCTCCCAAAAGTCCCTGGGCTGATGATGCCTTATTCTTCCTTGCCCTGAATTACGAGGAGGAGAAAGACTGGTCCTCCGCCCTGAAGACTTACCAGCGGTTACTCAAAGGGTATCCCCAGAGCCCTTTCCGCGAGGAGGCCGCCTGGCGGAGGGCCTGGATCTATTATAAGCTTAAAGACTACCGGTGGTCCTATCAGGAGCTCCGGGCCTTCCTTACCCATCACCCCCAATCCACCCTTCGATCCCAGATCCTTTATTGGCAGGGAAGGGTTCTGGAGGCCTGGGGGAAGCGGGGCCAGGCATCCCAGGTTTATCGGGAACTGCTAGGTGCCTCTCACGATGATTATTACCTCCTCCAGGCCCGGGAGAGGCTAGCTGGCCTCGGGCGGCGACTGGGACAGAGAACAATAGCAGCTAGACTCCCCACCCCAGAACCTGCCTTCTCAAAGTCCCTAGCCGTTTCTCCTTCCCAGAATTATCCCCACTTGGAAAAGGCCCGAATCCTTGCACGTTTGGAGCTCAAGGGGGAAGCAGGAGAGGAATATTGGGCCTTGGCCAAGGAATACCCCGAAGATAAGGGCCTCCTTGACGAGGCCTCTCGCTTTTTCCTAAAGGCCCAGCGCTATGAGCGGACCTTATGGCTTGCAAAGCGTTACCTCCGCCCTTTATACTTCCAGTCCCCATCAAGCCTCCCCTTGCCCCGTTACTGGGAATACCTCTATCCCCTGGGCTACTATGAAATTGCCGCTAATCAGGCCCCCCAGTACTCCCTCGATCCCTACCTGATCTTGGCCCTCATTCGTGAGGAAAGCGCCTTCTCAAAGACCGCCGTCTCTCGGGCTGGCGCTCGTGGCCTTATGCAGGTCTTACCCCATACGGCAAATTTGGTGGCCAAGGGGATGCCCGCCAGCCATCGCCCTAACAATGACCTGGATCACCCGGAGGCCAACATGGCCCTGGGAACCGCCTATCTTGCCCAGATGCTCCAAGAGTTTCAGGGAAATTTAACATTGGCATTGGCTGCCTATAATGCTGGCCCCCACAACGTTAGACACTGGCTGGAACAGAGGCCTTTCGCCGAAGATGAGGGATTTATTGAGGACATCCCCTTCCCGGAGACCAGGGGTTATGTTAAGCGGGTGCTGGCCAGTTATTACCGGTATCGGGGCCTATATGGGGAAAGGGAGAGACAGGCTCAGTGATCTCGCCTGAGGAGCTGGTGGGAAGGTGGACTCTAATCCTTGGGGATCTCAAGGCAGGAAAGACTCTGCTCACTGCCGAGCTTCTAGAGGATCTGGGCCAGCGATTTCCCGGGGAGGTGGCCGTCCTTGACCTCGCACCCCCTATAATCCAAGAGATAGGGGGAAGGCTTACCCTTCCTGAGGGCCTCAAGGTGGACTATTTTGTCGCCGACGTAGTGGCACCTCACCCTTCAGCAGGGTCCCCAGGAGAGGTCCTGGAGCTGGCCAGGCGGAACCGGGAGGCCATTGAGACTATCTTCGGCGAATACTCGCGCTCGCCAAAAAGGGTCCTAGTGATTAACGATGTCTCCATGTATCTCCAGGGGGGGAGCCCGGAGCCCTTACTTTCATTGCTGGAGGAGTCGGAAACAGTGCTCATGAACGGCTATTACGGCGGGAGTTTCCCTGGCTGTCCGCTGGCAGAAGTAGAGCGGGAGCGGATGGAAGAGCTGGCCGACCGCTGCCATCGGGTGATCCACCTCTAATAGAGGAGAATCGAGTGCGCCGCGCCCTTACCATTGCTGGCTCCGACTCTGGCGGGGGAGCCGGGATCCAGGCCGACCTCAAGACCTTCACTGCCTTCCAGGTCTATGGCATGTCTGTGATCACGGCGGTAACTGCCCAGAACACCCTGGGAGTTCAAGAGGTCAGGGTAATGCCGCCGGAGTTCGTGGCCTCCCAGCTCCACTCTGTCCTCTCTGATATAGGCACCGATACTGTAAAGACGGGGATGCTGGCTACAAAGGAGATCGTGGAGATCGTGAGCCAGGTCCTGGACGAGTTTCAAATCAAGAAGATAGTGGTGGATCCTATTATGGTAGCCCACAGCGGGGACCGGCTCCTGGAAGAGGGCGCAGTAGAGGCCCTGAGGGACCTCTTGCTCCCTTTGGCCAAGGTCATCACCCCCAACCTGGAGGAGGCCTCGGTCCTCTGCAGGGAGAGGGTGGAGGACGTGAATGGGATGCGGGAAGCCGCAAGGAAGATTCGGGAGATGGGCCCTGAATTCGTCCTTATCAAAGGGGGGCACCTGTCCAGCCCCCGGGCCATAGACATCCTCTACGATGGGGTAAAGTTCGAGGTAAAGGACAATCCAAGGGTTCCCACAAATAACGCTCATGGGGCAGGCTGCACCCTATCTGCTGCAATCGCCGCCGGCCTGGCCAAGGGACAGGATGTGAAGGAGGCAGTGGAGATTGCCCAGCGTTACACCTTTGCGGCCATCCGTTCCTCCTTCGGCCTGGGAAAAGGCCGCGGCCCTGTGAATCATTTTGTAAAGCCTTAATTTACTAATCACTATTCACTATTCACTTGCGCACCCAGCCCGAGTGCCTGGAATGCCTCTTAAACGACATCCGCTCGGCCATTGACCTCTTGGTGATGGACGAGGAGGAGCGTCTTAAAATCCTCCGCCACTGCCTGCGTCTTCTGGCCCAGGAATTTGGGTATAAGAAGGTCCCCTCTTTTTACATCACAGAGCTCCACCGCCTCTTGAAGAGGGAAGCGGGCATATCTTTGCCCTTTGCGGAGAGCCGGAGGCGGACGAACGAGGTAGGGATAGCAATAGCAGAGCGCATAAGGGAGGAGGCCCAGGGGCTTTTGGGCTTAGAGCGCTTTCGTTTCCTTGCTTCCTGGGCCCTGGCCGCCAATAGCCTGGACTCAAGGACGGCAGGAACAGGTTACCAGTTCAGGCCCGATGATGCCCGGACCCACCTGGCCTCCTATCTAGCCAGGGGGATTGCCGTGGATCAACTGGACAGGCTCTACGAGGTTGCTAAGGCTGGACCAAAGGTTCTTTACATTCACGATAATGTAGGGGAGATCGCCCTGGATAAGGCCCTTATACAAGAACTCAAGGCCCTGGGCTGTCCTATCACCTCCGCCGTCCGTGGAGGCCCCATTACCAGCGATGCTACTATTGAGGATGCTCGAATTGTAGGCCTTCAGGGAGCATCAGATAAAATCGTCCTGGCCGGCCCGGACACTCTAGGCATTTCCTG
Source organism: Candidatus Methylomirabilota bacterium (assembly GCA_016212365.1). GTDB lineage: Bacteria > Methylomirabilota > Methylomirabilia > Methylomirabilales > JACRGL01 > JACRGL01. Next base: position 9,068 of record JACRGL010000167.1, read on the forward strand.
GGAAGAGGCATCATCAGAGCTAAGGACAGAACTCCAAAGAGCCGAATTAATTATCGCCAAAGGGCAGGCCAACTACTATGTCCTATCCGAGCACAGGAAGGAGATCCCCGGCCGGGTCTTTTGCCTCTTCACCACCAAGTGCGACCCTGTTAGCCGCAACTTCGGCCTCACCGGAAAGCGGATGGTAGCTACTTTTCTTTAGTTCTAGTCCCCCGAAGGCTTGCCAGGTACTGCCTAAAAAATCTCTTCGAGATTATAGATGGGGACTGGCAGGAATGATTTTTCTGAAGAGAAGTATTGACATTTCTATTCTAAAAATCTATAATTTTCCTGAAAATTTTATAGATAAAGGGGAATTCCATGGAGAAAATCATGGTTACCTTGCCCCCTGAGCTACTGGAGGCGATAGATTCCCTTTCCAGAAAGGAGAAGCGGAACCGTAGCCAGCTCGTCCGGGAGGCCCTTCAACAACTCCTACACCGCAAGCAGCGGGAGGAGTTTGAGGCCCTACTGGCTGAAGGGTATCAGGAGATGGCCGAGGAGAACCTCAAGGATGCCGAAGGATATCTGGCCAGCTTCGGGGAGCTAGAGCATAGATGAGGGAACTGGAAATCCGCCGAGGCGATGTAGTCCTGGTCCCTTTCCCTTATGTCACGGACTTTACCCAGGAGAAGACCAAGCCGGCCCTGGTCATCCAGAACGACGTGGCCAACCGAGTCAGCTCTACCATTATCTTGGCCCTTATCTCCTCCACCAGACCTCGCAAGCGATACCCCATGCACTATCCCATACAGGCAGGTTCCCTCATAGCCTTAGCTGCTGGCCTTACTATGGATTCCATCGTCAAGGCGGAGACCATAATTACCCTTCCTAAAAGGGCCATCCTCCGAAAGCTGGGGACCTTGCCCAGGGAGGCCATGGCGGAGGTCGACAGGGCCCTCAAGGTAAGTCTACAGTTAGCATAGGCCTTTGCAAAAATACGTTTCCCCGCCTGATCC
>JACRGL010000169.1 GCA_016212365.1 Candidatus Methylomirabilota bacterium
CATGGCCGAGACCAATACCATACCCTCCTTGATCCCACTCTTTCGAAGGACTTTTTCAACTTCCCCGGTAATATTGATGAATTCTCTCTTCCTGGGGGTATTGAACCAGAGATATTCGGTATAAAATTTCATTTTCCTCCTTTTTTAGAGGGCCTGCCCTCTCAAATCCACTCTATATCAACAAGGTGTTCCAGGACCCGGAATTCCGGGTCTCCAGTGATGATTCTCGCCCCATGGCTCTGGGCTAAGGCTACCACAAAGCTGTCCAGATAGGAAATAGGATTAGGATATTGAGCTTTGATTTTTGCTGCCGAGATTATCAGATTAAGCGATGCAGGAATGAACTTGATCGGCAGCCTAAGGAGTTCTGGTAATATCCTCTCGGCATCCGCCAGACTCCTCCTCTTAGCGATAGAATAATACACTTCGCCGAGACTGACTTCATCCATCAAGATATGCCCCTGGGCTTCACGAGCTTTATTTAGAAGGGCCTTTACTTTTTCGTATCCGGGCTCTTATTTAGCAAGGTATAACTTATGAGATTGGAGTTGTCAAATAAAAAGCCCAGGCTGGAGAGCCTGGGCTACACAATACGGATTGCGGGATTACCCTTTGATGTTCCCCATGGGCCTCAGCCTGGCCACCATTTTGGAGATCCCCGCATTATGGACCACGTTTATCACGTTAGTTACGTCCTTATATGCCTCCGGAATCTCTTCACTTAGGGTCTCCCGACCGGAGGCCAGGACGTAAATGCCCTTCTCCTCCATCTCCCGCTGAATATGGCGCCCCTTGGAGGCCCTTATAGCAGCATGGCGGCTCATAAGGCGACCTGCCCCATGGCAGGTGCTCCCGAAGGTCTCCTCCATGGCCTTCTGGGTGCCTACCAGGACGAAGGAGGCCCGGCCCATATCACCCGGGATGAGGACCGGCTGGCCTACCCCTTTATAGGCCTCGGGGAGTTCGGGATGGTCAGGAGGAAAGGCCCGAGTGGCCCCCTTCCGGTGCACAGCCACCTTCATCTTCTTTCCGCCTACTACATGCTCCTCGATTTTCACGATATTATGGGCTACATCGTAAATCAGGTCCATTCCCAGGGCCTTTGGCGGCCTGCCGAGAACCCGCTGGAAGACCTCCCTGGCCCAGTGGTTGAGGCACTGGCGATTGGCCCAGGCGTAATTGGCGGCAGCTACCATGGCCCCCAGGTAGTTCCGGGCTTCGGGGGAGGAGTAAGGGGCACAGGCAAGCTGGCGATCGGGAAGCTCGATCTTGTATTTCTTCACGGCGTTTTCCATGACCGCCAAGTAGTCGGTGCATACCTGGTGGCCAAAGCCCCGGGAGCCAGAGTGGATCATCACCGTCACCTGATCGGGGAAGAGGCCCAGGGCATTGGCGATCCCTTCGTCGTAGATCTCCTGGACATACTGGATCTCCAGGAAGTGGTTCCCCGAACCCAGGGTGCCCTGCTGAGGGCCTCCCCTTTCGTAAGCCTTGGCGCTTACCGCATCGGGGTCAGCGCCGGGCAAGGATCCGTGGGATTCGCAGTGCTGCAAATCTTCGGGCATGCCGTATCCCGCTTCCAGGGCCCAGCGGGCGCCCTTTATCAGAACATGCTTTTCCTGTTCCTTGCTGAGGCGGATCTTGCCTCTGGAGCCTACTCCGGTAGGGATTGCACTGTGTAGGGCCTGAACCAGGCCCTTCAGATGCGGCAGGATCTCGGCTTTGGTTAGATCCGTCCGCACCAGGCGGACCCCTCAGTTGATGTCGTAGCCCACACCGCCAGGCGAGATGATCCCGTCCTCCTCCAGGCTTGTGGCCACTACGCCCCCGATGGGGAGGCCGTATCCGGTGTGGATGTCGGGCATGGCCAGGGAGGCCTTGACGATCCCGGGAAGCGTGGCCCCGTTAGCCACCTGTTCTATGCCCTCGGCCTCAAGATCCTGGAGCAATAGCTCATCTACGTAGATGATCCCCGGGACCCGCATCCCCGGCTTATAACCCTGGGGCACCTGCCAGCGGTAGTCATCGAGCTTCACCAGCTTCGTGGTCACGGCATGCACCTCCTTTCCCTCAAGAGTTGAGAGTTGAGACAGAGATTTGGCCTACACATCAAATACCACCCTCACCTGCCAGCCCCCCTCCCCTTCCTTTACCTCCAGTTGATGGTAGGTAGCGGCCTTGACGTAGCCCTTAAAGTGGTGCCGGTCAGGATCAATAGGCTCCCCCCAAACCTCCGCCTTTAAATAGGTCTCATCGAGCTCCAGGATCTGGAAATCTTTGGAGAGAAACCCTTCTGCATCAAAAAGATAAAGGAGCTCGTTGAGCCATGCCACCAGAAGGGATTCCCGATCAGGGGCCTTTACTTCTAAAGGGTGAGACTTCTCCCTCCGCACTTCCTCAGGGTCTATGAGGAGCGAGAGCATGCCGGAGGCCACATTGACGAAGGCCTCTTTCAGGTCGCTTCCCTGGGCCATCAGGCCGAAGTCGGCAGTGACATCAAAGTGCTGGAATGGGGCTTCAGGCATAGACATACTACTTTAATTTGAATATAGCATGATTTAGGGAATTGTCAACAGCCATTGGCCATTAGCCTTTAGCCATTAGCACGGTTGAAACCGTGCCTACAAAGTTGTAGGCACGAATTTATTCGTGCTATGGGCTAAAAGCGAAGGGCTAAGAGCTAATAGCTATTTAAACCGGCGGACGAAATAGATCAAGACCATGGAAAGGAGGGTGAGGACTGCCGTTAATAGAAAAGCATCATCGTAGGCAGAAACCTGGGCGCGGCGGACCACCAGGGATTGGAGCAGGGCCATAGCCCTGGCCTTCACCTCCACGATGGATCCACCGCTCTTGGCGGCTAAGGCCTCGAGGGCCTGGATGGCCTCCCGCGCCCCATAGGACCCGGGGACTATCCCTTCAGCATAAATGGCCCGGTGAAAGGCCTCCCGCCTCACAAGGAGGGTGGAGAGGAGGGCGATGCCAAAGCTCCCTCCAAGCTGACGCAGAACGTTGAGCAGGCCCGAGGCCAGGCCCACCTTCGCTGGAGGAACGGCTCCCAAAGCAGTATTGAGAAGAGGCGGGAAGATGAAGCCCATGCCCACCCCCCGCAAAACGAGCATCCCCATCACCGCGGCATAGCTAGTCCTTAGGTCTAGGAGCGACATCCAATAAAGGGAGGCGGTGAAAAGGGCTATGCCTAAGGTAAGAGGGAAACGGGGATCCAGCCGGTCGGTCAAGCGGCCGGAGAGGGGAAGGAACACCGCCACTGCCAGGGCCCCGGGGAGCATTACTATCCCTGTCTGGATGGGGGTGTAGCCCATGAGGTGCTGGGTAAAAAGGGGAATGAGAAAGGTGGAGCCGAAGAGGCCCACCCCGAATACCATAGCAAGGGCCGTAATAGCAGAAAATACTGGATTCCTGAAGAGGCCCAGCTCGATTAAGGGGTTCTTCACCTTCCCCTCAATTATCAGGAAGGAAATGAGGAACAGGAGGGAGATGCCCAGGACGCTAAGGATGTAATCGGAATCCCAACCTTCTCGTTGCCCCTTGCTCAGGGCCAACAGGAGACTTACCAAAAAGCCGCTCATGGTGAGGAATCCTAGAAAATCAAAAGGACGCACCTCCCTCGGTCGGAGCTGACGAAGAACTAGGGTAGCGAGGAGAACGCCCAGCACACCGAAGGGGAGGTTGACGTAAAAGACCCAGCGCCAGGTCAAGCGCTCGGTGAGGTAACCCCCGAGGGCGGGCCCAATGGCCGGGCCTATGGTAACCCCTACCCCATAGAGGCCCATGGCAAATCCCCGCTGCTCAACAGGAAAGGCCTCGTACATGATGGCCATGGACACGGGCAAAAGGACCCCCGCTCCAATCCCCTGGAGGATGCGAAAGAGGACCAGTGAATCGTTGTTCCAGGCCATCCCACAAAGGGCAGAGCCCGCGGTGAATAGGGTCAGAGAAGCGGCATAGAGGTTTTTATTCCCTAAGGCATCCCCCAGCCAGCCCACGGTGGGCATCATCACTGACATGGCCATCATGTAGGCGGTCACCACCCACTCAATGGTCTCCACGTTTACCCCAAAAGAGGCCATGATATTAGGGATGGCGACGTTGACGATGGTGATATCAAGCACCACCATCAAGGCCCCCATCATGGTGGTCACCGTCACCCACCATTTGTAGGAAGCCTCTGCGGATGGGTTTTCCCTCATCATGATTCCCTGTAGGGGCGAACGTCCCTGTTCGCCCCAGGGCCCGACCCGCCTTAGGCGGGTGCCCGGAGGTCGGCCCCTACAGTTTAGCTATTAGCTATTAGCCATTAGCCGAGTTCACTCCCGCACCCGAATTGCGACCTCCACCATCATACCTGGCTTGAGGAGGTCTTCCTTATCTTCTACAGCGATCCTCACAGGGATTCGGTGAGTCACCTTGACAAACTGGCCAGCAGGGTTCTCTGCAGGGATGAGGGCAAACTCGGAGGTTGCGGCAGCACCAACGACGGCTACTTCCCCTTTAAATACCCTTCCGGGATAGGCATCTACTTCTACCTCCACTCGCTGCCCCACCTTCACCCGGCGGACCCTGGTTTCTTCCACGTTGGCCTCTACCCAGGTCTCCTTTGTGTCTCGGACGATAAGGATGGGTTGCCCAGGCTGGACTACCTCGCCCACATCGGCGACCTTCTTGCTCACGATTCCCTTCACCGGAGACCTTATTAATGTCTCCTCCAAGTGCTGGGCCTCCACTGCCAGGGTCTTCCCGGCCTCCTTCGCCTTTGACTCCCAGCTTTTGACCTCGGCCTCTCTTAAGCGGACCAGATCCTCACCTGTCCTGGCCAGGACCAATGCTGCCTCCGACCTCTTGAGTTCGCTTCGGGCCGTCTCTAAGGCGGCTTCAGCGGCCATTACCTTTTCCTGGGCAGCGAGGCGCTTGGCCCGTTCTACATCGTATGTCTTCTTGGCCTCGTCCCTGGCCTGGGCAGAGACGGCGCCCGACCGGTATAGCTCCTCGAACCTCTTGTGTTCTATAGCCGCCTGGGCCATCCTGGCTTCCGCCTCCTCCGCCTCAGCACGAACTACCTTCCATGCGGCCTCAGCCTGGGACATTTGACTTCTGGTCGCCTCTAGCCCGGCCTGGGCCTGAGTTATCTCGGCTTTGGTCTTTTCCCTCTGATGGGCAACGGAGATCCGGGCCTCTTCGAGCTTCTTCTCCGCCGACTCCAGGGCGGCACGGGCCACGTCCCAGCGGGCCTGGACCTGGACTTTTTCCAAACGGGCAAGGAGCTGGCCAACTTCCACTGGGCTCCCCTCATCCACCATCATGGCCTCGATCCTTAAGGGGAAATTGGAGCCTGAGCCTACGGCCACCAGATTACCCTTCACCCGGGCATCGTCGGTGTAGACGTAGTGCAGGCGAAAGAGGAGCCACTTATAACCGAAGAAGCCCCCTACAAGGGCCACCAGGGAAATAAACAGGATGAGGGCATACCTCTTTCCCTGTCGGCCTTTCCCCTCCGGGACTGAGGGCGGTAGACCTGTTCCCAATCCTTCCTTATTTGTCATTTTAGCCAGGGATCTGTAGTTGCTTGATTTATGGCCCCATAAATGGGGCAACTATATGATCCATAAACAATATGTAGTTGCCTGATTTATCAGGCTACATTGCCCATTATTTTAGATTAACACGGATATTTTGGGATAAACACAGATTCCCCCAGTTATATCTGCGTTCATCCGTATTTAATCTGTGTCCATCTAATAAAACTTATCACCTTCGCAATAGGATATTGAGTAGCCTCCGAAACAGGGGGGGTGGGCTTTCTATGACCTTCACTTTCCCTCCCCCATCCATAACAATCCTCAAGAAGAAGGGCGATTGGGGGCCGGCCCGGACAAAACGTAGGTCGGAATACTCCACAATATGCCCCTCTTCGGAATTTCTATAAGTCACTACAGGAAAGCGGCTAAACCAGAGGAAGGTCTTGACCTCGGCTAGCTCTTGAGCTTGGCGAACGAAGGGGTTAAAGGGGCTTTTGGTATAAGCCTCCCAAGGAGTGGGATTTATGTCGAGGAGGTTAAGACGAGACCGAAAGACCTTTTCTCCCGTCTCCACTAAGACCAACCAATTAAAAGGGCCGTATCGCTGGGGCAAAGCAGCCATTTTTTTGATTTCAGTAATTCCCTGGAGGCGAGCGGCCTCCCCCCCTCTTTCCAGGGCCAGGGAGTGGTTATAGGCCACGAAGACGAGATAGGCCCCAAGTCCCAAGAGCCCTATACCGGTGATAAGGGGGGCCCTATCCCGCTTAAGGCAAGCGATGAGGACGGATAAAGCCAGGATAGAAGTGAAGTAGGGATCGATGAGGGAGGCGAGATCCAGGGCATACCTCTCGCGGGAAAAGGGGGAGAGGACCTGGGTCCCAAAGGAGGTTATAACATCCAGGAAGATATGGCTCAGGATCCCTAAATAGCCGAGGCCCACCAGGGGCCAGTATCTCTTGGTGGAGCTAAAGCGATAGATGAGGGCAGCCAGGGCAAGGGCAAGGAGGAAGCCCCCGAAAAAGGAATGGGTGAGGTCGCGATGGAACTTCAGGGCGGAAAGGCCGCCGTTAAGGCCGGCAAGAAAATCTATATCGGGAAGGACCGCACCTACAACAAGGGCCACTGTCGCCGGCCGACCCAGGGACTTATTCATCCCGGTCCTTGAGAGTAAAAGGCCTGTAAGGGTATGAGTGGCCAGGTCCATCTTATTCCTGAGATTTTCCCAGGCGGAAGGAAAGGGTTTATCGCCTATTTTGCCCCAGGGACTTTGAAGAGGGGCCAGGGTAGTTTCCAAAACCTATACGCCACTGACAGAGGGTATCCCCTTGAGGCCGCGAGGCCAGGAATTGAAAGGTGAGGCCCTCATCCAGGGCGGGTAACCAAACCTTGAATATCTCCTGGTCCACCACATGGCAGGGGACCAGCCTTTCCCTCCCTGCCCGCTTCAGGTTTTCCCACCATGGGCAGGTGGTAACGCGAAATAAATAGGAGCTCTGGCTCTCCTCTTCGACTTCTACGGGAAGGTGGCCCAGGAGGAAAAGGGCCTTGAGCATTTTCAGGGCTTCTTCATGGGAGGGCCGTGAGGGCTTCCCCAGCTTTTTCATCCGCCGGATCAAGGCAAGGCCAAATCCCTTCCATACCTCTATATCTATCCTCAGGGCCGCCTCGAAGCCCAGCTCCTTCTCCACTCCGAGGAACCAGAGGCCATCCAGGGCGGTGAAGGTCTTCTCCCAGAGTTCGGCTATCTCTGCCTGAGTAAAACCCAGTTCCCTCAAGACGTCCATTCCCTAATCACCTTAGGGACGACACGGAGGTCGTCCCCTACATAATAATCAAACGGAGGTCGTCCCCTACATAATAAAATCAATTTGTTATCGTAGGGGCGTCCGCCTAAGGCGGATGTGTCCGCCCGTTAGTGCAGTTTGGCAACAGGCCCCTTTCACTCATACCGCAGGGCCTCAATGGGGTCGAGGAGGGCGGCCTTGCGGGCGGGATAGTAGCCAAAGAAGATCCCTACAGCAGCCGAGAAGGCGAAGGCCAGGAAGATAGCGCCTCCAGTGATTAAAGTGGACCAGCCGGCAAAATGAGTGATCACGCTGGACCCTAATAGGCCCATGATGACGCCGATTAGCCCCCCGATGAGGGAGAGGGTTACCGCCTCGATGAGGAACTGGGCCAGGATGTCCCGGCTGCGGGCCCCTACGGCCATGCGAATGCCGATCTCTCGGGTGCGCTCGGTGACCGAGACCAGCATAATGTTCATGATCCCGATGCCCCCCACCAAGAGAGAGACCGAGGCGATGGCTGCCAGCAATAGAGACATCACCCGGGTGGATGCCTCCTGGGCGGCGAAGACTTCAGAGAGGTTGCGGACAGTGAAATCGTCCTCCTGATATGGCTGGAGGCGATGGCGCTGCCGCAGGAGCCCTTTGATTTGTTCTTCTACCTCCTTCATGGCCTCAGGGGTCCTGGCCTTGACGGCTATGGCCCCCACGGCCCTGGCGTTGGCCTGGCTAAATCCCAGCACCCGCTTTTTGGCGGTGGAAAGGGGAATGACCACCAGATCATCCTGATCCTGGCCCCAGGTGGACTGGCCTTTCCGGCCCAAAAGCCCTATCACGGTAAAGGGGACTTTCTTGATCCGGACGATCTGCCCCACCGGGTCAGCCCCACCGAAGAGATTTTCGGCCACCGTTTGTCCAAGGAGGGCAACCTTTGTTACCCCATCCACGTCCTCCTGGGTAAAGAACTTGCCGGAAGCTACTGACCACTCCCGCACCTCCCGGAACTCCGGTGTACTCCCCTGGATGACGGTGGACCAGTTCTGGTTCCCATAGACCACCTGGGCCGTCCCCCGGACGGAGGGGGCGACCTGGGAGACCGCCGAGACCTCCAGGGCAATGGCCTTGGCGTCGTCCTCAGTAAGTGTGAGGAGGGTCCCATGGCCCATGCGGATTCCCCCGCTGGTGGTGCTCCCGGATAGGATGATGATGATATTACTCCCGATGCTTCTAATCTGCTCGGCGATCCGCTCCTGGGCACCAGAGCCGACGGCCATCATGGCAATCACGGCCGCTACCCCGATAATAATACCGAGCATAGTAAGGCCGGAGCGGAGCTTATTTACTCGTAGGGCCCGAAGGGCTATCTTAATGCTAGCTAAGATAAAATACACGGTCCCCTCTAATGGAATCCTCGCCCAATGGGTATTACTAAATCTAATTTACTTTGTTAAGTCTCAGCCTGCTACTTTAGATATTGTTAAAACCCTTTTGTGCTACAAGAATCGCCGTCTCGAATTCTTGTTTTTCCCTTTCGTCCATTTCTCCATCAGGATTTC
>JACRGL010000171.1 GCA_016212365.1 Candidatus Methylomirabilota bacterium
GGGGATTTACCCTGTTAGAGAACCTTATCTAACAGGGTAAAGGGGAGGGAGAACCAATGGTGATCTTTCACCCTCACCCCAACCCTCTCCCCTATAATAATCCCCCCTCCTTTGTCCTCCCCCGCTTCTGGGGGGAGGATGTGGTGGGGGTAAGGGAGAGGGATAAATCGGTGATGTCAATCTCTGGTTTATTATTCGGGGAACCTTAATCCGTAGCCAAATTTTAGCGAGGTTAGAAAACCTCGCCTATCGAATTCGATTGTTATTTCACCCGTCACGATAGGCGGGACATTCTTGTCCCGTCCTATGAAAGGTTCATTACGGATTATGGGGGAAAGAAATGGGTTGACCTTCGAAAGCCAATATGATATTTTGTTTTGTGGAGATACCGCCGATGGCCCCTGATATAAAATCAGGGGTTCCGGGCATTCCCCATTGAAACTCCCACGACATAAAGTCGTGGGTATCTAATTTATCTAACATTCAAGCAATTCATTCGAGAAGGAGGTATAGCCATGGCCAGAATCCCTGAAGAGTATCTGCCACCCCCAGAACTACAGCCCACCCGCATCTATACCCTGCCCGAGTTTAAGGATTACCCTGAGAGATTCAACAGCACCGAAGAACTCGTGGACAAGAACGTGGCTGCAGGGCGGGGGGACAAGGTTGCCATCTATTTCGAAGACCAGAAGATTACTTACAAGGCCCTCCAGGGGATGGTCAACCGGCTGGGCAACAGCCTGCGGGAGCTGGGTATCGAAGAGGGAGAAAGGGTCATAATCCGCTGCCCCAATATCCCGCCCGCCGTAGTCTCAAACTTCGCTATTATCAAGATCGGGGCGGTGAGCCTGCCCACCTCACCCCTTTTCTCCAGGGCTGAGATTGCCCACGTGGCCAACCATGCTGAGGCCAGGGCTGTCATTGTGGCGGCCGCCCTATTAGAGGAGCTGGAAAAGGCCAGGCCAGACCTGAAGACGGTAGAGCACATCATTGTAATAGGGGGTGACCCTGCTGAGCTAAAGCAGAAGGGCTATTTCTCCTATCAGGAGCTAATGGCTAAAGGGGCTGAAAAGCTCGAGGCGGTTAAACGGGATAGGATGGACGTTTCCGTGCTCCTCTATACTTCCGGGACCACCGGTCTCCCCAAGGGAACGGCCCACTTTATGGAGGAGGCCTTAATAGTCCCTGACACCTTCGGCAAGCACTGCTGGCGGGTCAATGAGAATGACATCATTGGAGGACCGGCGCCCATCTCCTTAGCGGCGGGCTACTCCACGGTAGCGGTAATTCCCTATCGCTTCGGGGCCGCTGCCTCCCTGACCCCCCGCTTTACCCCGGAGGCCATGTTCGAGAGCATCCAGAAACATAAGGTCACCGTCCTCTCGGCCCTTCCAACTGCCTACCGAAAGATGATGGTGGTGCCGGAGGCGGAGAAGAAATACGACCTGAGTTCCTTGAGGATATGCACAGGGGGTGGAGAGGCCCTGACAGCGCAGACCTACTATGACTGGAAGAACAAGTTCGGGATGGAGATATTCGAGGGCCTGGGGACCACCGAGATGATGTATGTATTCATCTCGAGTGCCGCTACGCGCAAGGTTAAGCCCGGGGCAATAGGCCCTGCCGTACCCGGTTACGAGCTCAAGGTAATTGACGATGAGGGCAAGGAGTGTAAGCCCGGGGAGACCGGCCAGCTTATAGCCAGGGGGCCTACAGGGACTATGTACTGGAGGGACCCAGAGAAGCAGCGCTTGGTTCTCAGGGAGGGCTGGTGCCGGGCCGGGGACATGGTGAGCATGGACGAGGATGGCTACATCTGGTTTATGACCCGGGAGGACGACCTGATCAAGAGCTCCGGCTACCGGATCGGGCCTGAGGAGATCGAGGACGTCCTTGTCACCCACCCGGCGGTGGCCGACGCCGGGGTCATCGGCGTGCCCGATCCCGTCCGGGGTCAAAACACCAAGGCCTTTGTGGCCCTAAAGCCGGGATTTGAGCCCTCGGATAAGCTTAAAGAGGAGCTGATAGAGCACTGCCGGGAGCAGATCGCCGTCTATAAGCTCCCCAGAGAGATAGAGTTTATCCCTGAGCTTCCCCGAACGGTTACCGGGAAGCTCCTGCGAAGGGTCCTTCGGGACAGGGAGAAGAAGAAGGCCTAGTAGCGCCGGAGCTCGTCTCCGGCGACAACGTCGCAGATAAACTGCGACGCTACAATGGGGACAAAAAATGTAGCGCTGGACGACAACGTCGCTGGTCTCCGACGAGAACTGTCCGGTTCGATGAGGGGTCCCTGGGGTAACGCAGGTCCTA
>JACRGL010000172.1 GCA_016212365.1 Candidatus Methylomirabilota bacterium
CCCTTCCAGGATCCCCTCTACTTCTTTTGCGGCGCATTCCTTCAGTTCAGGAGGTTTTGGGCTTTCGGGCCGGGCATGATTTGCAAATGCCAGGAGGATCTTAAGGAAATCGTCTATCCGGTTTCGCCGGATCGCCTTCTTGGAGACCTCTGCCAGCTTCTCGGCAATATCCCGGTATTCCTCTAAACCCCCCGCCCCCTCCAGGGCCTGGATTCCTGCCTCAGCCTCACTTATAAGGTCTTCCAGGATCCGGGGCTGAGTCTGCTCGACCTCCGAGGCTGCAAGAGCCCCTTTCCCTGCGTCAAATGCCTCTGCCCTCTCATGGGGAATGTCCTGACCGACCCCTTCATGGACAAGGAAATCCCCTTTTTCAAACCTCCCCCCACTTTCCCCGGGGCCACCCTCACCCTGGAGGGAGAAGACCCGACTCTTCAGCCATTTGGCATGTTCGAACTCCTCCACCCGGATGTGGTCCACTCCTTCCCCTAAGAGCCGTTTTCGGGGCCCACCCTCCCCCTCAAGGGCTGTGGGATCCATGGCGATTACCTTTAGGAATGAGGCAACCTCCTCCACCGTCACCGCCCCCTGGAAGGTGATTCCCTGGATCCTCCGCCGGTGAAGCTCCGCCGCCAAGGCCTTGACGGAGGGACTCTCTTTCCCCAGGGGATTGCCATGAAAGAGGAATCCCTCGCGGGTAACCTTTAATAGAGGAAGATCCCGGGCTTCACCCAATTTTTTTATTGTAGCCCAGGAGTTATTGAGGAAATGGGAGAGGGCGGGGTGGTGCGGAGGATAGAAGGCAAAGGCCTTATAGGCCTTGTAAAGCTCGAGGAGGGCATCCTCTAGCTCCCTCTTTAACCCGGGGTCCCCTTCCCCACCGGCCCCACCATTCCTGCCACTAGGGTCTATTCCCATTTCTCCCCTGGGGATTGGCCTCCAAAGACCGGAAATCTACCCTATCCTAATGGAAACTCCCTTCCTTGTCAAACCATTTGCCAGGCCCACTTCAAACCCCGGCCAGGTCCCATCGAAGAACCTGGGTCATGGCCTTGGCCACCTGCTCGATCTTAAAAGGCTTGGCAAGGACCAGGTCTATGCCGGCCTCCCGGATCCTGGCCTGGTCCACTTGATCCCCCCAGCCAGTGATGAGGATGAGGGGTATCTCTAGGCGGAGTTCCCGAATCCTCTTAGCCACATCGTATCCGGACATCCCGGGCATCCCAAGATCGGTGAGGACCAAATCGAAGGGCTCCTGGCGGAAGAGGGTGATCCCCTCATTCCCCTCCGAGGCCAAACTCACCTGGTGCCCCAATGAGGTAAAGATATCCCGAAGGGCATCCCGCAAAGCCGGCTCATCCTCGATGACCAGGATCCTAACCGGCCGGGTCGGTGAAACCCTTTCCTCCTCCCGTTTAACCTCCCTCCTGGCCTTCCGCTCCATGGGAAATCTGATGGTGAAGGTAGAACCCTTCCCTTCCTGGCTGTCCACCAAGATCTCCCCTCTATGGCGGGAGACAATGCCATAGGCTACCGATAGGCCGAGTCCTGTCCCCTTTACCCCTTTGGTGGTGAAGAAGGGATCAAAGACCCTCTTTTTAACCTCCTCAGTCATACCCACGCCGGTATCGCTAATGGAGATGTAGGCCTGATCCTCGTTCCCCCAGGTCTTTATGATAATGGTCCCCCCATGGGGCATGGCATCAATAGCGTTAAAGATCATGTTGGTCAAGACATCCCGGAGCTCCGAGGCCCGGCCCTCAATGGGGTTCGTTAAGCCCAGATCCAGTTGAACATCAATCTTTATCCCCTGGCTCTCGGCCTCGTCCTTCCAGCGGGCCTGGGTGACCTGAACCACCTCCCTTGCCACCTGATTTAGGTCCACGTCCATAAAGGATTCATCCGGGGCCGATTTGGTAAATTCCCTTAGGCGGCGCACCGTCTCCACCCCGTCCCAGGCGGTTCGCTCTATAATACTGAGCCAGCTTCTGAGCTCCTCGTCCTGGATCCTCCGTTGCAATAGCTGGGTCCTTAAGGAGATGGTGGCCAGGAGGTTGTTAAAATCATGGGCAATCCCTGAAGCGAGGGTCCCTATGGCGGCCAACTTCTCTGATTGAAAGAGCTGGGACTCAAGCCTCTTATGCTGGGTGATGTCCTTGGCTTGGTGGACCGAGGCCCAGAGCTTGCCCCCACGATCGGTCAGGGGATAGGTAAAGACATGATAGATAGTGCCCCTGCGGGCATCCACCACCTCCTCGGAGGCGGCCTCCTTAGCCTCTTGGGTAATCACCTGGGGGCAGCCAGGGCAGACCTCCTCAGAGCCCAAAAAGACCTGATGGCATTTTCGCCCCACCAAATCCTCAGGACGGGTTCCAAACCTCTCTACCATGGCCCGGTTGGCCCGAAGGATCCTGAAGCCCTGGTCATGGATAGAGACGCAGTCGGAAATAGCATCGAAAGTGGCCTCCCATTCCTTCCGAGCCTCCTCTACCTTCTCAAAGAGCCGCTTCAGGTTCTCTGTCATCTGGTTAAAGGCGGCTGCCGTTTGGCCAATCTCATCCGCGGTCTGGACCTGGATTACGTGGTCCAAATTGCCGCTCCCTACGATCCTAGCCCCCCGATCCAGTTGTTTAATAGGTCCAGTGAACCTCTGGGCGGCATAGATCCCAATGAGGACCGTAGCCGCCAATGTCATTACCAGAACCGTGATGACCTCGATCATATTTTGCTTTATCCCGGCAAAGGCCTCGGCCCGCGGCTGCTCGACGATTACTCCCCATCCCAGCTTCTTACTAGGGGAATGGACCCCCAGCACCCTGACCCCCTGATAATTGGGGTACTCATCAGGTCGGCTGGGGTTGTCCTCCTCCTTTGCCTCGAGGAACCTGGCCACGGCCTTGAATGGGCTGAAGTCCTTTTTGGCCAAAACCAGGCTAAAGTCAGGGTGGGCGATGAGCCGGCCCTCACTATCCACCACATAGATGTAGCTGGTCTCACCCACCTTGAAGGAGAGGACCTCCTCCCATAGATCCTTTAGGTTCACCTCAGCGGCTAGTACTCCGGTAACTCGGTCGCCGGCCACACTGCGGATGGGTACCGCTAAAGTGACCATGGGCTCGTGGAACTCAGAGGTATAAAGAGGGCCAACATAGATTTTCCCTTGGATGGCCTGGGTGAACTTGGGGGAGGTCCTCTGGTTCTTGAAGTCTTGAGGTGTGAAGAATTTCTCCTCAGAGAGTTTCAAACGCTCCCAGCCCCCTCGGTCCAGGACGCTCATCTCTTTAATATAGATGTATTTAATCATGGAGAAGAGGATGTATTCCTGCCTTCGAAAATCCATGGATCGGAAATCGAGGGTATTTGCCAGGAGGCTCATGTCTTCGAGGATGTTCTCGATATAAGACTCCACCTTCTCTACAGCCCGCTTGGCCACATCCTGATTGCGAGTTTGGATCTCCCTCTCCTGCCGGACCCGGTTGGACTGGATGATTAGGACGCCTGCCGATAGCAGCGGCAGCGTCGTGGAAAAGATCACCATAATGAGGACCTTGGCGGTAATCCGCTGCCACCAAGAGATCCCTTTAAACCTCTCTAGATAATGTCCTAGAGGCTCAGGCATGGGATTCCCCTACTACCTTATGATCTCATCGGCTTGGCCCAGGATCGGCTCTGGTATCTTTAGCCCGATGGCCTTTGCTGTCTTTAGATTGATAATCAGATCAAACTTATGGGGGGTCTCCATAGGGATATCCGAAGGCTTGACCCCTTTCAGGGCCTTGTCGGCCAACCGTGCCGACTGTTTTCCGATGGAATATAGGTTAATGCCATAGCTGGCCAGGGGGCCCTGCAGGACCAGGGTCCTTATATGAACCATCAAGGGGAGCCTATTCTTTTTGGCCACCTCGGCGATGTAAGCTATCTGGTTATTTACCAGGATGTCGGGGATACCGAAGATGGCATCTACTTCTCGGGGATTGATGGATGCGGCCGCCTTCCTGATCTCCCCCTCGGCATTTCCCAGTCTCTCTACCACGGATATACCCAATTTCCCCGCCGCTTCAAAGGTCAGCTTGGCCACAAGCTTGGAAAAGGTGTAGTTGGGGCTGTAGATTATGGCTATTCGGCGGGTCTTTGGCGCAATCTTGGTGAGCATCTCCAGTCTCTTGCCCGTCAATTCCAGGCTCAGGGTGCTTACCCCCGTCAGGTTGTTCCCCGAATTTTGGATGCTCTTGACCAGGCCCATTTCTACGGGGTCCCCTGCTGGCCCGAAGACCACAGGGATCCCTGTCTCTGCCGTGGCCTCCTTGGCCGCCAGGGCCCCAATATATGTGGCGGTAAAGATGAGGTCCACCTTATCCTTTGCGAACTGCTCGGCAAACCTTTTCAGGTCCTTATTATTCAGATTGGCGTTCTTTAGATCGTAAGTGATGTTATCCCCTTCCCGGTAACCCCGCTCTTTCATCCCATCCTTAAAACCACTGGCCGAATCCAGGTAGGTGTCATCGGTGATCAGGATCCCTACCCGGTAGACCTTCTTCTCCTCGGTTCTAACACAACCCAAGGCTCCCCCCAGGATAAGGGTTGCCAATGTTAATACCACAAGCCGTCTTTCCATGGGAATCTCCTTTCTCTATCTCATTCCCCGGGCCATCTTTTGGCTCTCGGGAGACCGGCGTAGGAGGATCATGGCCAAGGGTCCCATTATTGCCCCCACTCCTAATGCCATAAAGGCCCAGCCCCAGATACTTACCGTGGCCACGTTACGAACAGATGCGACCGGATTGGTGATATCTAACACATAGCCAAAGAAGGTGGGGGAGACGGAGGCCGCCAGGAACCCGAAGAGGGTTTGTAGGCCTAAGGCAGCCCCTAGATAGCGATAGGCCACCAGTTCAGTCAATCCGGCGGACTGCACAGGGGATTCCGCCACAACGAAGAAGCTATAGGTGAAGCCCACGAGGATGATTAAGGGAAGGGAGGCCCCGAAGAGCCAGCCGAAGGCTAAGGAGTGCAGCGCACTTATAGTCATGATCAAAGTAATGGTCCGGGTACGCCCTATACGATCAGAGAAGAAGCCCGCTGCGGAGGTGGCAAATCCCCCTATGGCCACGATGAGGGCCGTAAGGGTGGCAGCAATTCCCGCAGCCCTCCCCATGCTGTATCCCGAGCGGAGGAAGTTGGCGGTGAGGTAAGCGGCCAACCATCCCCGCATCCCATACATCTCCCACATGTGGGCGGCATAGCTCACTATCATCATGAGCGCCGGTTTGTTCTTCAAGACCTCTCCCCGCAACCCCTGCTCTGGCTGTGGCTGGGGTCGAAAGTCGACATCCCTAAGGACATCCACGCTAATCACCGCTCCAATCAGGGTTCCCATGGCTGTGGTGAATATGGCTAGGCGCCAGTTGGAAAAGGAGGCCACCAACCCGCTGATCAAGACGGACAGGGAGGCCCCGAAGACAAAGGCACTGGTGTAAAATCCGACAGCCCGGCCCCTCTTTTCGCTCCCAAAGCGCTCGGCTACCAGCTTCAGGCCAGGCATGTAGGTCCCGCCCATCCCGATTCCGGCCAGGCCCCTGAGGATAATGGCCGAATTTAGCTCAGTGGCGAAAAGGGCGAAGAGGGCATTGGTAATCACGGACCAAAAAGCAGAGCAGATGAAGATGTATTTGGCATTAATGCGGTCAGTGAGGTAAGTGAGGAGAACGGCGGAGAGGATGTAGCCTACCTGATAAGCCGAAAAGATGGAGCCGGCAGCGGTGTTCGAAATCCCCCACTCCTTCTGCACCAGGGGCAGAACGGCGGCATAATTTAAGAAGACGAACATGATAAAGGTATAGGCCAGGCAGAAGTTGAGCAGCCAATGCTGATCTTTGTCTCTCAATTCGGTCTCCAAGGGGATTTTACCCAGGAAGATGTGCAAATTTCATTCCAACGCTAAGGGCCTTCAAAAATCCGGGAATACCGCTCCCGAGGCCACCCCTGAAAGGCCTCCCATCAAGGATCCTGCCAAGTTGACCAGGTCGTTATTAAACCAGGGATAGCCCCGCGCAGGCTGGGTTGCCTGCCCACAGAGATGGACCTTTCTCTCCGTCTCATGGCGACACCGGGGGCACCAATATACCCCCTGGAGGGTGGCCCCAAGGAGACTGTCCAGAAAGGTCCCTACCAAGCCCGACACCATGGAAATGGAAAGGAGGGATAAAGCTCTATACCAGGATAGGGAGCCCCTCTCTATACGGAGGCCGGGAAAGGTCGTCATCCCTATAAAGAGGGAGCCCAAGAGGGCACCGACCAGGCCCCATGACGAGATGGCGCCTGACGTCCCTGGAGGAACCTTCGCCCCCGTCGTCAGGAGGCGGGGCCAGTTCGAGGAGAGAAGGCCAAGCTCCGTAGCCCAGGTATCGGCAGCGGACGCAGTCAGGGCCCCCAAGAAGCCATAGAACAGGAGGGGATGAGAATGGAGGATGTAAAGGACAGCGAAAAAACCCCCTACGCCCCCATTGGCCAGGGTTTGACCGAGGTCCCGGGGGCCGTCCTTTGCGAAGTAGGCGCTAACCCCCCCTTTACCTTTTTGCCGGTAGTGGGTGAGGAGGCTCCCTGATAGAAAGAGGCCTGCCAAGGGAAGGCCCCAGGTCCAGCTCCCAAGCCCAAAGGCCAAAGTGCCTAGGACGATGGCCCCGCCGCCGCCACTCAACGAGAGGACACCCAGGAGGTAACCTCCCAGGGCCACCATCGCACTGAGGACCAGGCCAAGGAAGAGCTGCCCGATTTCCATTCTAGTGTGCTAATACCACCTTCCTCATTTTCTTGTCAACATCTTTAGTGACATTTTACGGACCCAACCAGACCCCGCTTGAAAGGGCTTGCTTTGGAAAGCCATCGGTGCTAAAATTTAATAAAACACTTAAGAGATCTTCAGGGTTTTTCCATGGATTACCAGGCCAAGATCCAGGTCCTCCAAGACAACATCCAGAAGGTCATCGTCGGGAAGCCCGAGGCCGTGAGGCTTTCCCTGGTGGCCCTCCTGGCCAGGGGTCACCTCCTCATCGAGGATGTACCAGGGGTGGGTAAGACTACTCTGGCCCATTCTCTCGCCCGTTCCCTTGGGGGTACCTTCCAGCGCATTCAGTTCACCAGCGATCTGCTCCCCTCTGATATCCTGGGGGTTTCCATCTACGACCAGCGGACGGGGGAGTTCCAGTTCAAACCCGGCCCCATATTTGCTAATGTGGTCTTGGCCGACGAGATCAACCGGACCACCCCTAAGACCCAGAGCTCGCTGCTGGAAGCCATGAACGACTTCCAGGTCTCTGTGGACCATCGCACTTACAAGCTTCCCCGCCCATTCATCGTCCTGGCCACCCAGAATCCCCTGGAGTATCAAGGCACCCATCCCCTGCCCGAATCCCAGATGGACCGATTCCTACTCCGAATCCGCATTGGCTATCCCCAGGAGGTGGATGAAAAGCGGATCCTCCAAGGGAGGCGGGCGGTCTCCTCTGTGGAGGAGCTGGGCCCGGTTATCTCCGCTGAGGAGGTCCTGGTCCTCCAGCGCTGTGTGGAAGGGGTAAGGGTGGATGAGTCCCTGGTGGACTACCTGATGGCCATCGTCCAGGCCACCCGTCGCTCAGAGGCGCTGGCTTTAGGGGTGAGCCCGCGGGGGTCCCTATCCCTCCATCGCGCTGCCCAGGCTTTAGCATTTATAGAAGGCCGCGATTACTGTGTCCCCGACGATATCAAATCCCTGGCCATCTCAGCCCTGGCCCATCGGGTGATGGCAAAGACCCGCTGGAGACTGGGCGAGGGAAGGACGGAGGAGGAAGAGGAAATCCTCTGGGGGATCCTCCAAGAGACCCCCATCCCCCGGTGAAGCCTGGACAGCTATCAGTCGTCAGTAATCAGTAGTCAGTAGTTAGATAAAGAGGAAGGAGCTCAGCCAAGGAGATGGTTCCCTTTTTAATACTGACCCCTGACGACTAATATGAAGTCGCTCCACTTGCCCCGCACCCTCCGGCCCACCCGCGAAGGCTGGGGATTCCTCCTGGCCACTTTTGCCCTCGGACTAGCCGCCACCAATACAGGAAACAACCTACTCTATCTCATTTTCGCCATGATGCTAAGCTTCATTATCATCTCCGGTCTCCTCTCCGATGGGTCCCTGCGAGGCCTGGAGGTAGAACGCTCACTGCCCCGTCATATATTCGCCAGCGAGGCCACCCCCACCCGGGTGACCCTCAAAAACAAGAAGCGCCGCTTCTCCTCCTACTCTCTTTATCTAGTGGAAGCCAATGCCCCGGGATCGCAGGAATTCGGCGCTTTCTTTTTGAAGGTAGGTCCGGGGGAGGCCCACGCCAGGAACCACACCCTCGTCTTTTCAAGGCGCGGGCTGGAGCGGCTTCCAGGGATCAAGATCCTCACTCGCTATCCATTTGGCCTCTTCGCAAAGGCCACCCGCCCCACTTCCCCTAAAGAGGTCCTGGTCTACCCCCAGGTGAAGCCGCTTCCGCCTGCGTTGGTTCGGACCCTTTCTGGATGGGGAATTCGGGAACGGCCCAGGAAAGGTAGGGGCCCCAGCCTTCTAGGCCTTCGCCCTTACCAGGAAGGCGATGACCTGCGCCTTGTCCACTGGAAGACCTCAGCCAAGGCCTCCCAGTTGATGCTCAAGGAACTGGAGCAAGAGGAGGCGGGCAGGGCCTGTCTAATCCTGGAGGAACCCGCCTCAGGCGGGCCTCCCACTCCCCTTTGGGAGGAAGACATAAAGCTGGCAGCCTCTATTGCCGTCCACCTTTTGCGCTCTGGGGCCGAGGTCTCCCTCTTCTCTAGAAATGGCTTCATCCCTTATGGACGAGGGGAAACCCAGCTTGAACGCCTCTTAGAGCACCTGGCCCTTTATCAGCCTGGAAAGGGGCAGATAGAAAAACCCCAAGGGGAGGGAAAGGCCCTCTCTTTAGTTATCCGCCTGGGAGAAGGCCTTATACCTCCAGAGACCACCAGATAGCTTTGCTTACGAGGTCTTGGTAGTCGTGTCCTTTTACTTTCACCTCTCCTCTTATCTGCTCGCCCTGAACGGGTTTCTATCCCTGGGCCTGACCGATAAGTTCAGCCCCTTTGGGCTCGCCCTGATCCTCCTGGCGGTAATCTTGAGCTGGTGGAGTCCAGACCTCGGGGCAACTTCCCCCCTCTTTCGCCGTTTCATGGGTGTCCTCCCCTTTTTCTTCCTCTCCTTTGCCATAGGGGATGTCCTTTTTTTAGCCGACTCCTTTATAACGGGGGTGATCCATCTCCTTATTCTCCTTGGGCTCTACAAGCTCTATAACCGGAGAGACAACCGGGATTACCTGGATATATACATCATCAGCTTCTTTCAACTAGTGGCAGCCTCTGCCCTCACCACCAGCCTGGCCTTCCTCATCCACTTCTTGGCCTTCATGATTCTGGGGACCTGGACTTTCGTTCTCTTCCACCTCAAGCGCGAGGTAGAAAGGGGTGGGGTATTGGCAAAGGGCCTCGGGGACGCGGGCCAGGTCCTCAGCCCTTCCTTCTTTCTGTCCAGCCTCGGGGTAGCCCTCCTCTCCTTCGCCCTCACCCTGGGAATCTTCCTCGTTATCCCCCGCATAGGCCGGGCCTACCTCCCCTTCAAATCTCGGGTGGGGACCTTAGTTACCGGCTTTGCGGATAAGGTAGAGTTGGGGGCCTTCGGGAATATCCAGACAGACCCCACCATTGTCATGCGGGTCGGGATGCCAGAACCCCTTGGCCAAGGGGTTATCCTGGATCGCCTCCGCTGGCGAGGTGTGGCCTTTGACTACTTCGATGGTCGCTCCTGGTTCTCCCTGGATAGGGAGAGGTGGACTATCCTTCGGAATTCGGAGGGAATCTTCCCGGTGGGGAGGCTTGAGGCCGGTGCTACCGTGATAAGGCAGGAGGTCTATCTGGAGCCCATTGGGGCCACAGCCCTCTTTGCCGCTCCCCGGGTAGTAGGGATAAAAGGGGATTTCCCCGCCATCCTCTTAGACGGGACTGGATCTATCTCTGCCGCCCTCCCCGAGCGTAGAATCCACTACACTGCCTATTCCCAACCGGATGCCTTCCCAGAGGAATGGCTGAAAGAGGAAGACGCCGAATACCCAAGCTCCATTACTGAGACCTACCTCCAGCTCCCTCAACTACCGGCGCGGGTGGTCCAGTTAGCAAAGGCCTTGGCCCAGGGGACTTCCGGCCCATACGAAAAGGCAAAACGGGTAGAGTCCTATCTCCTCGAAAACTATCGTTACAGCTTGAATCTCGGGCGGGACCCGCGTTTTGAGCCAGTGGAGGACTTCCTCTTCGTCCAGAAGCAGGGTAACTGTGAGTATTTCGCAGCCAGCATGGCAGTCCTACTTCGCCGTATGGGGGTCCCGGCCCGGGTTGTGAACGGATTCCAGCGGGGGGAGTGGAATGAGGTTGGCCGTTACTTTGCTGTCCGCCAGCGGGACGCCCACTCGTGGGTGGAGGTCTACTTTCCCCGGGCTGGCTGGATCACCTTTGATCCCTCGCCCAGGGCCACCTTCGAGGCCCAGGTTGCCCCATCAGGGGCCATATTCAAATACCTGGACTGGCTCAGGATGCGCTGGAACCGTTATATCATCGATTACAATCTGGGGGACCAGATCGTCCTGGCAATCACCTTAAAGCGGCGTTCTGAAGCCATGCGCGAGGGCCTCCTAAGTGGGGTCCGGGGTCTCTGGGGCCACTTTTCCATGAGAGGGATTCTCCCCCTGGTCAAGGACCTCCGCCTCCTCCTGATCCCTGGCTTGGCCCTTTCCATCCTCTTCATAATGCTGAGGAGGAGGGATCTACGATCTTGCATCCCTTGGGGAAGGAGAGGGCCATTCTGGAAAGACTATCCGAAAGTAGCCTTCTATGAGCGGATGCTTAAAATCCTGGGCCGGCAGGGCTTAATCAAGGGAGAGATTGAAACTCCCCGAGAGTTCTCTCAGAGGGTGGCCCGAGAATGGGGAATGGAAGAGGTGCCGGACATAATCAGGCTTTACTATCGGGTGCGGTATGGGAAGGAAAGGTTGAGCTTGGATGAAGAAGTCAAGATCGAAGGCATCTTGAGTAGGGTAGCCAGAAGGGAAGGCCAGATCCATGGCTAACTCCATGTCTTGACGGAAAGCTTTTTCTGGTGATGGCTAATGGCTGAGGGCCCTTCATTAGATCCCATACTTCTTTAATTTGTAGCGGAGCATCCTTTCACTAATCCCGAGCAGTTCCGCTGCCTTGGTTTGAACTCCCTGGCTTTTTTGCAGGGCCTCCACAATCATCCGCCGTTCTATCCCTTCCAAAAGGGAAGGGAGGGATTTCTCAGTTTCTTCCCCTGCCTTCGGCTCCTGAAGGGAAATGGGCAGGTCGGAGAGGCCGATGGTTTCACTCCTCGCCAGAACGACGGCCCTTTCAAGGATGTTCTCGAGCTCCCGCACATTACCAGGATACTCGTAACGCATTAGGGCATCCCTTGCCTCTCGGGTAAGGCCAGTAATGGTCTTCCTGTTCTCCAGGGAGAGCTTCGTAAGGAAGTGGTCCATGAGGGGTGGCAGGTCCTCGCGCCTTTCTCGAAGCGGCGGTATAGAAATGGGAACCACGTTCAGACGATAATACAGGTCCTCCCGGAAGCGCCCTCCCCTGACCACCGCCTCCAAATCCCGGTTTGTGGCGGCAATGATGCGAACGTCCACCTTAATGGTCCGGTTGGACCCCAGCCGTTCGAACTCCCTCTCCTGGAGGACCCTGAGGAGCTTCACCTGGAGGGATGGGCTGAGGTCACCAATTTCGTCGAGGAAGATGGTTCCCTTATCGGCCGCCTCGAAGCGCCCTATCCGCGAGCTCACCGCCCCGGTAAAGGCACCCTTTTCGTGGCCAAAGAGCTCGCTCTCCAAGAGATTCTCGGGCAAGGCGGCACAGTTCACCTTGATAAAGGGCCCCTCAGCCCGAGGGCTATTGTAGTGGATGGCCTTAGCGATGAGCTCCTTGCCCGTGCCGCTCTCCCCCCGGATAAGCACGGTGGCACCTGAGTTAGAAACGCGGTGGACAAGGGCCAGGACCTCTTGCATCTTCCCACTCTCCCCGATGATCTGGTCAAAGTGATACCTCTCTTGAAGCCGCTCTTTGAGCTCCCGATTCTCGGCCAAAAGCCACTGACGTTCCCGGGCCCTCTCAATGCGATGCCATAGGTCATCCAGGTCGACGGGCTTGGTCAAGTAATCATAGGCCCCTTCCTTCATGGCCTGGACTGCCGTTTCGATGGTCCCATAGGCGGTCATGACAATTACGGGGATCTCGGGGTTAACCCTCTTCACCTCCCTCAGGACCTCCAGGCCCGATATCCCGGGCATCCTGTAATCGACGAGGACCAGGTCGAAGGGTTCCTTTTGGAGCCTCTCTAGTCCTTGGGACCCGCCCTCAGCCGCGGCCACTTCTAAGCCCTGCTTTTTAAAAAAACCGGCGATCAGCCCCCGCTGGGCCTCCTCATCGTCTATGACCAAAACTCTAATGCCTTCCACCCCCTCCCTGTTAGTATCTGGTCACTGGCCACTGACCACTGGTAACTGAATCTTGAAGGCAGTCCCTTTACCCACCTGACTCTCCACCTCGATGGAGCCGCCGTGCCCCTCTATGATGCGATGGGCGATGCTTAGCCCTAGCCCCGTCCCCCCTTCTCTAGTAGTAAAGTAAGGATCGAAGACATGTCCGAGATTTTCGGGTGGAATCCCCTCACCTGTATCAGTAATGGAGATCTCAATGAAATCCGTTGGTTGACGGATGACGGCTAACCGTTGACGGGCAAATAGCCTTTTCCTGTCAACTGTCAACTGTGAACGGTCAACGGGTTTTGCCCTAATCGTCAGATTTCCGCCCGCGGGCGTGGCCTGGAGGCCATTCTGGATAATGTTTATAAGGGCCTGCTTTAATTGCCTAGGATCGGCCGTCAGCCTGGGCAGGTCCTGGGGAACATCTTCCAGAAATACGATGGCTCGGGCCTCAGCCATCTCCCGCATCAAGGCTGACACTTCTTCCAAGAGGTCGGAGGGGGAACACTCCTGGAGTTCTAGCCTGGGTGGCCGGGCTAGGGCCAGGAATTCCTCCACGATCTCGTTGAGTCTC
This sequence comes from Candidatus Methylomirabilota bacterium, assembly GCA_016212365.1. Taxonomy (GTDB): domain Bacteria; phylum Methylomirabilota; class Methylomirabilia; order Methylomirabilales; family JACRGL01; genus JACRGL01. The sequence goes on from JACRGL010000172.1 coordinate 13,144, forward strand.
TTCACCTCGCCCCGCAGGATCTGGAGGAAGCGGGCATACTCCCCTTGACCCTCTTCAGGGGCGGGGTGGAATTCCCTCGCCAGGCGCTGCAAGCCCACGGCAATAGCGTTCAGAGGGTTTCGGATCTCATGGGCAATGGCCGCTGCCATACTGCCCAGAGAAGATAGTCTCTCCCTCCTTTCCACCTCCTCCTCTAAGGCCTTAACCTCTTTCAGATGCCTCCCTTGATTTAGAAAGATGGCCAGGGCCCCGAGGACACCGATGATGAGGAGGCCCGCAGTATAGAGGACCGTGGACCTCCAGCCCTGTGACCATACTCGATCCATAGGCTCTACTGAGAGACCTATACGGAAGATGCCGGTATTGGATTCGCTGAGGGCGAAGGGTTTGACCACCTCGTAAATCCTTCCCTTACCTGTAGAGGAGAGAGTTCGGCCCTTCCCCTGCTTGACTTTTAGTAAATCCAACAGGAAGGGGTCCTTTTCAACCCTGCCAACTTGCTGGGGGTCACTGTGGGCGAGGTATATAAAGTCCTTATCTTGGAAGGAGACATAAACGATGCCCGGCCTTTTGCCCAGATCCTCCATGAGCCTCTGGACCCCCACGTCCCTGCGGGCCTTAAGGATGTAATTGGCGTCCGCATGGACCACGATGTAGCCGGGAAAGCTCCGGGCCTGAATGGCTACGCCGAAATCGCTTCCGGCCCAAAACTTCCGCTCTTGAAGTGGCTTCGGGAGCGCCTGCGATTCCTCCTTCCCTTTATGCATCTGGAAGTGCCAGCGATGCCCCCATATGAATGGAAATGGGCGATCCCTCTCTGTGTCTGGCCTTTCACCCATCATTCTCCCGTGTTCCATCATTCTCCATCCCATAGGGGGGGCTGGTGAGGGAACGAACGGCTCGCCTTTGGTATCCAGGATTTCCACTTTTTGGAGCCGATTCTCCATAGCTATCCTTTTAATGAAGGCCTCATCATACCCTCTCATCCCCAAGATGCGGTCAATGAGATGTGCGTTATCCAGGAGCCTCTGGCTCAGCATCTCCTCCTGGCTGGCACTGGCGGCAATGGCGTTCTGGCCACTAGTCTCCAAAGCCTCCATCAAGGCCAGGCCCTTCTCCTCCATTTCCCGCACAAGATCCCGCCCGATTCGTCGGGCTTCGAGGAAGGCATAGAAACCCATGAGGAGGACAATGAGGAGGACGGAGGCCAAAAAGTAGCGGAGGCCAATGGGGTTGCGCCTTTGGGATTTAGATTGCGAGCTATCGTTCATCTCCGCAGTGGCTTCCTAGCACGACATTTTTTAAAAATATAACATACCTTATTTCCCTTTACTAGCTCCAAATTCCCTTCTTGAAAGACACATCATTCCCGGTCCATTAAAAAGACCAACCCCCTGAGGGTTAAAGCACCTCAGGGGGGGGTAGTTAGAAGCTTGGCCGGAGCCAACCGGTCCGCTTGTCCACAAGGAGCTTCTGGACCAGGGAGCCATCCTTAGTGACTATCTCCGCCTCGAAATAGGCGTCCTTCTCGGTGATAGTGCCCACCTTCAGGTTTTGGTTCCGGAACCGAAGTAGATAACCCTGGAGAATAATGGTGGCTTCGTCCTTTGTCAGGGGCTTAGCGGTCTCCCCGTAGGCCGCACCAGAGGCCTCCAGGCAAGGATGGGTTCCCATCATACCGGGTCCCATTGGGCCATGCCCAAAGCCGCCCATCATACCAGGCCCCATCATGGTGCCACCCCCAGGACCCTGCATGCCGGCAGTCCTACCATAAGGGCCAAACCCGAAGGGGCCAGCCAGGGCCAGGCCACCGAGGCCTAGCACTAAAGCAGCCACTGATACTACCAATACAGCCTTCTTCATCTTTTTCACCTCCTTTCCCGTCCCTTAAAAAGAGCAAGGCCCGTGCCAGGCAGCGGATTTATCCGGGAACCCTTATAATTTATTGATTTTAAAGGGAGTTATTATGATGGGGAAAAACCCCTTCTCCCCATCGGCTCCTTTAAAAAGGGAAATTTAGTCGAAGGCATCCCGGCCTAAGGGGGAATTTAAACAAAAAAACACTGATTTAATTAGAAATTTCCCCTTCGACGGTTTTGATGCCGGATTCGACATATTCGTCGAAAAAAGGGTCTGTAATGAGGTCGCCTCCATGGCAAAGAGGTGGGCGGGCGCATCGCTTCGGGAGTAGGGTCAGGTGGGGTGACGGATCATACAGAGGTCCTTTCGCCTTTAAGCCGGGCGGCCGCCTCCTCAGGGGGGATAGGGTTGACAAAGAACCCTGTCCCCCACTCAAACCCGGCCACCTTGGATAGTCTAGGCACTATCTCCATGTGCCAATGGTATTCCGGGCGTGAGTATTCATGGAGCGGCCCTGTGTGCATGATGAGGCTGCAGGAGAGATTTGCCAGGGTTTGGAATGCCATGCCCATGGTAGCCTTCAAAGTCCTGGCTAGGTCAGCAATCTCCTCGCCCTTGATCTCCCCAAAATCCGGGGAGTGGCGCTTGGGGAGGATCCAGGTCTCGAAGGGAAAGCGGGACGCGAAGGGGGCAAAGGCCAGGAATCCCCTGGATTCGAAGATGGAGCGCCTCCCCATCCGGAGTTCCTCCTTTAAGATATCGCAGAATACACAGCGCTCCTTGCGGCGATAGTATGAAATGACCCCCTGTATTTCCTCCTCTATCCCCTTGGGTACCACAGGGAAAGCCACTATATGGGAGTGAGGGTGTTCAAAGAGACTAACGGCCCTGCCGTGGTTCTTTACTACCATAACCTGTCGGAAACGGCGATCATTTCGGAGATCCAGGCTCCTGGCCCGATAGGTCTCCAGGATTCTCCTCATCTGGACGTCTTCTAGACTAGACCAATCTCCATAGTGATCCGGGGTCTCTATTACAATCTCATGGGCCCCCACAGCATTCATCAAATCAAACATCCCTTCTGCCCGGCGTTCGAGGCCCCCTTCTATTCGTAGGATAGGATTTTTATCTGGAATCACCCGGACCCACCACCCCTTATCGTTTGGCTTTCTGCCAGGTTCTCCTAAGACGAAGATCTCGGATGGGGTTTCACCTTCACTGCCCTGACAAAAAGGGCAAGGCTTTTCCACCCTCCCAGCCGGTTCCTCCATTTGAAAGAGAGCCCCCCGCTCTACCCGCTGAGGATCTATAATCACCCACCGATCGACAACAGGGTCTTTACGGAGCTCACCCATATTTCATCCCCCTTCGAAGGCCAAATCCCTTCCCGGCGCTTTTTACTTGCATTTCCAGATTATCTCCCAATTTCTAGAGATGAGCCCACATTAGCAAAGAAGACCGAGTCCCCAAGCTCTGATGCCAGGCGTGCCCCGGCCTTGAGGCCGGTGCAGTGGGAGAGGCCCAGTTTTTTAACATTAAGGCCTTTAAGGATTCTGATGGTTTCTTCTAATTGATGAAGGGAGGCAAAATCGAGATGAGTCCCGCCAAGGATGGCATGGATCGGCCTTTCTCCTAATTTCTCCTGGACTAAATCCATGGTATTAATGGTCCCCGCATGAGAGCAGCCGAGGAGGACTACCAGACCATCCTCTGTGTCCAGGATAATGGCTTGGTCATCCAGCAGGGGGTCTGGGACGAACTCGCCGTCCTTTTTTATGAAGAGGTCTGGGTCCCCTATCTCGAAAGGCCTCTTCCTTGGGATCTCCCCTGTGAGATAGACAGCCGGTGCGATCTCCCGGAATTCCCGGGCCAGGTCGAGATCCGCCCCCATCCCCTCAAGGGCTCCCCGCTTGTAGGGCATTCCCACGTAGATGCGCCTCTGGTCCTGAATGGAATACCGGTCGAGGAAAACGTCCGGGTGGGCGTAAACTTTGACCCTACCAGTAATCCGCAGGATGGTAGGGAGGCCACCGGTATGATCCACATGGCCATGGCTCAGGACTATGGCAGTGATAGCCTTGAGGTTTATACCAAACCGGAGGGCGTTATTAGTGGTAGGCATCCCTGTTGGACCCACATCGAATAAAATCCTGGCCCCGTTTGCCTCCACAAAGGCCGAAAAACCATGCTCTCCATATACCCCGCCCATTTTCCCCGGCACGGTGTTCTCATCCAGGATAGTGATCTTAGCCCTCATGACGCCCTCCTTAATGAAGCTGTCGGCCATTAGCCTTTAGCCATTAGCCCTAGCATTTTTAAAGATGGTTCATCATAGCTCCTTAGCTCACAACTAGCCGGATAGGGATTATCATAGTACACCTCACCGCACTTCTGGCAACGCCAGAAGGAACCCCCTCAGTCACCGAAAACGAGCATCTCGATATGGCACTTAGGGCAATCCATATAGGCCTCCTGGTATAGGTTTCTTTCGTAAAAAAGTTGAGAACACGAAAGAGGGTGGTATAATGATTCTATACCAGGCTCTGATAGAGCCTTAAATACTCCTTAGCAGACCTTTTCCAAGAAAAATCGGCTGCCATGGCGTTTCGTATCAGTCTCCGCCAGAGGGCCCGATCCTTATAGGTCTCTATGGCCCGTTTGATAGCCGAGAGAAATGCAGTCCCTGTGCACTCCTGGAATTTGAATCCGTTCCCCTTTCCAGTAGCAGGATCAAACTCCTGGATAGTATCATCCAGTCCCCCTGTGCCGCGGACCACGGGAATAGTTCCGTACTTTAAGCTATAGATCTGATTGAGGCCACAGGGCTCGTACCTGGAGGGCATGAGGAAAATATCGGCCCCGGCCTCGATCTTGTGGGCGAGGGTGTTGTCAAAATCTAGTCGGATGCCGCACTTTTCCACAAACCGCCCCCTGATTTCCTCAAAGAACTCGTGATACCTTTTCTCCCCTGTCCCCAGGAGGACGAACTGGAGTTCCATTCCCATGAGGTCGTCCATAATCTCGGCCAGTAGGTCGAGCCCTTTCTGATCAGCCAGCCGTGAGATCATCCCTATCAGGGGAATCACGCGACGCATAGGAATGCCGTAGGCCTTCTGGAGGTCCCTCTTACAGGACCTTTTTCCTGAGAGGTCTCTGGGGGTGTAGTTCTTTTTTATAAATCTGTCCGTCTTTGGGCTCCATTCCCTGTAATCGACACCGTTTAATATACCATGGAGCGCCCCTGCTCGTTCTTGAAGGACCCCTTCCAAACCAAAGCCAAACTCTTCGGTCTTGATTTCCTCCGCATACTTTTTGCTCACTGTGGTCACGGCATCGGCAAAGACAATTCCCCCTTTGAGATAGTTGATCATCCCGTAGAATTCGAGATATTTGGGGGCAAAATATTTCCAGTCCAGGTTCAGGAGGTACCAGTCTAAGTGCCAGAAGACCCCTTGGTAACCCAGGTTATGGATGGTGAAGACCGTCTTGACACCAGCCAGCTCAGGGTAGGCTTCGGATGCGGCCTTCAGGAAAGTCGGTGCCAGGGCCGTCTGCCAATCGTGGCAGTGGAGGATGTCCAGGGGCCCTACCTTCCTTAAAAGCTCGAGGATAGCCCGGCTAAAGAAGACAAACCGCTCGGCATTATCAAAATAATCCCCTTCAGGGGTGGTATAGAGATTGTCTCGGGCGAAGTACTTGTCCGCCTGGATGAAATAGACCCGGATTCCCTTCCCAGTTTTCCCTTCGAGGACCCTCCCCAATTCGAAACGATGGGATACGGGAACGGCCAGCTCGATACCGGTATCTCGAAGAAAGAATTTTCCGGGGATGACGGAGTAGGCCGGCATGATGAGGCTCACCTGGACCCCAAGGCCTTCCAGGGCCAGGGGAAGGGAGCCTGCCACATCGGCCAGTCCCCCGGTTTTGGCGAATGGGACGATCTCCGGAGAAGCCATAGCAATCTTCATAGGTCTAATCCTCCATTACCTTTGAATGTTCCGCTATTCATGCCAGGGAAGCACGGAACTGCCTACGATATGCCGGATACTGCTCCAGCAGGTTTCTAATCTCCCTGCTGAGGCGGAGGCCCTCTTCATAGGGCCGCTGCCAGATGTTACGACCGAAGATGAGCCCAGTGGCTCCTGCCTCCATGGAGATTCGGGCCTTCTCTATTAATTCCTGGTCGTTCACCATCTCACCCCCAGAGATGATCACCAGGGTGCGGCCTGCCGAGCGGATGACCCTCTCCACAGCCTCCTCAAAGCTCGGCCTCAATGTATTATAGGGCTTTGGGGTGTCTTTATCCTTCTCGGGATCGATTTTAGGGAGATTTAGCTTTACTAAGTCGGCCCCTAACTCGGCTGCAACCCTGGCCGCATAGTCAATGGCGTAAAGGCTATCCCGGCCGCCCTTCTTGGCTATGGCCTCCCCCCTGGGATAGGACCAGACGATCAAGGGCATTCCATAGCGCTCGCAGTCTTCTCTGATCCTCATGAACTGGAGGAAATCCTCAGCCTGGGCTGGAGAGCCCACATACAGGGTATAGCCAACGGCGTCTGCCCCCATCCTCACAGCGTCTTCTACCGAGGCCGTCTGGGGTGAAAAGGCATGACTGTCATCGGGGATTTCGGTCTTACCATTCAGCTTTAGGACCAGAGGAACGGTCCCCTCGTATCCCTTAAAGTACTTCTCAGCAAGCCCTACATGGAAGACAATTCCCGAAAATCCCCCTTCCTTTGCCAGACGAAGCTGGAACTGGGGATCGGCGGCCTCTGGATTAGGGAAGAAGTCCCTCGGCCCGTGCTCTAAGCCCTGGTCAATAGGAAGGAGAAGCAGGGTCCCGTTTCCCGACCCGTGTTCGTAAAGGAGCCGGTGGAGACGGGTCCTCTTGCCCAGGCTGAGGTTCAGATCGGCAAGGCTTGGCCGTTTGACTTCCACTCTCATAGTTTCCTCCTGCTACAATGGTTTTTTAATAGTATATCACGGTTTTCTGATTCTCCAACAATGGGAAATGGGTCTTTAGAGTAAATCCTTCTTTTTCTCCTCAAACTCTGCCTTATCAATTTCCCCTCGGGCGTAGCGCTTCTTGAGGATATCCAGGGCAGACTCTTCCCTTTGATGGCTAGTCCCCCCTGGCTTGAACTGGTCCAGGAGCCACCTCAAAACCAATACCACCGTGGCGATAATCAGTATCCAGAATATGGCCATTACCAGCATGCCCCATCCCCAACCCCAACCATAAGCATTCATCATTGCCTTTTCCTCCTTCTAGAATCCTCACCTGGAATATTCAGGTTAGGAAGATTATAATAGTTTTATAGTCTTTAAGCAGGATAGGCGGTTTGCTTTCCTCCTTTGTTAAAATTCACATGTCACCCAGAGATTCCGCCCCCGGTTACCGCATGGTTGAAAGGAGTTTCTTAATTTCTTCTACGGTAGGTACTTTCCCCATAATAACCACTTTCCCATCCACAATCACTGCTGGCGTTATCCTAACGCCAAGCTTTGCGTATTCCCTCACATCATAGAGATGTGAAATATCTACAGCAAGGTTCAGTTTGGCGCAGGCATCAATTACATTCCTTTCTGTTTCCCAACACCTTGGGCAACCAGGTCCTGCTACTTGTATTTTCATATTTTTCACCTCCTTAAAATATAAGGTTTCCAAATAACCAGCCTACCAATGTTCCAAGAACAACAATAGTAGGTACATAAACAAGAGCCTTTTTAATTCCAAATACCCTTGCTATTGCCAGCCAGTTGGGTAGACTCAATCCGGGCCCAGTAAGAAGAAGGGCAAGGGCAGGACCTTTACCCATTCCTAACTTCATAAGTGTATCTACAAACGGAGCCTCAGTCATTGTAGCAAAGTAACTTATTGCTCCTATCATCGTGGCAAGAAAAGAAGCAAAAATTCCATTTCCACCAAGCCAGTTTCTAATCCAATCTTCAGGCAATATCTTTCCTATTATGCCAACGATAAAGACACCAATCAAAAGTAAAGGAAAGATGATTCTAACAAACCACCAGGTCTCTCGTAACCAGTCTTTAAGTTTTTGTGTTGGTATTGCTTTTAAGGCATAAATTACCATAATCAAGGTGAAGATTGCCCACACAAGAACTTTATAAAGGTAAGAACCACTTCTCACCAGATAGTTGGGTAAAAGAAGAGATAAGAGTATTAATACTAGGAGAATTAAATCCTTCCGGGCAATAATATTTTTCTTACCCTCTTTTTCTTTTAGAGTAACTATCTCCCCTCTTTCTCTCCTAAAGGTAAGACTCATTACAAAACCAACAATAAAAGCCATAAGTAAGGCAGCAACAATTCTTGAGACAACCATCCCGCTACCAAGGATAGTTCCTGTGTAAATAAGAGCAAGAATATTTGCCGCGGGTGCCACCCAGAGAATAATAAAAGCAACTCCAATTCCTGCGCCACTATAGTAAAGTCCGCTCGCGACAGGGATAACGGTGCAAGAGCAAGCAGCCAAGAAGAAACTTGAGACACCTGCCAAAGAAAATGATTTAATCTTGCTTGCTTTCTCACCCAGATAATCTAAAATAGCCTCACGGCTGACGAATGTAACCATCGCACCCGCAAGAAGAAATGCCGGAACAAGACAGGTCAGCACATGTGTAGCGATGTAATCTTTTAAAGCAAGGAGTCCTGCAATTAATAAATCTTTAATCATAATTTATTTCTCTTTTCCACAGCCGAAATCGCGTATAACTCGTTGATAATCAACCCTCTTCCCCTCCTGGCTTAAAAGTAGTCTTAAATAATACTCTTCAATAACTATTCCAAGCCAG
>JACRGL010000174.1 GCA_016212365.1 Candidatus Methylomirabilota bacterium
GCGCTCTTTACGCCCAGTAAATCCGAACAACGCTTGCCCCCTACGTATTACCGCGGCTGCTGGCACGTAGTTAGCCGGGGCTTCCTTTGGTGGTACCGTCATACAACTGAGGTATTAGCCCAGTTGATATTCGCTCCACCTGACAGGGTTTTACAATCCGAAGACCTTCATCACCCACGCGGCGTTGCTGCGTCAGGCTTTCGCCCATTGCGCAATATTCCCCACTGCTGCCTCCCGTAGGAGTCTGGACCGTGTCTCAGTTCCAGTGTGGCTGATCGTCCTCTCAGACCAGCTACCGATCGTCGCCTTGGTGGGCCGTTACCCCACCAACTAGCTAATCGGACGCAAGCCCATCCCCCAGTGAGAGCTGCTTACGCTCGCCCCCTTTGGTCTCCCCGAGATGCCCCGAAGAGACATCATCTGGTATTAGCCCGCCTTTCGATGGGTTATTCCAGGCTGAGGGGTAGGTTGCCCACGCGTTCCTCACCCGTTCGCCGCTTTACTCATCCGCCTTGCGGCAGACTTTCTCGCTCGACTTGCATGTGTTAGGCACGCCGCCAGCGTTCGTTCTGAGCCAGGATCAAACTCTCCAATTAAAAAACTCAATCCTTTAGCAAGCCCGGCCTAAAGCCAGGCCCTCAACTACTCAGAATACGCCCGCAAGTCAGTAGCACCGATATTCGATTTTCAAAGAGCATCCCCGCATGAGCGGGTTATCGTCCAAATTTTAATATAAACTTAGATGGTTTATTTGTCAAGACCTATTTCCCAATTTGGAATTTTTCTTTTACCACACTAATATAATTATGTCAAGCATTTTTTGTCCCTCCTCCCCCGGGCCTATGGAGGGGGGTAACCTTAAACGCTACCGGAACGTAATTCGCTTAAATTTCCTCTTCCCTACCCGGATCAGGTATTCTCGATCCGTGGCCAGCTCATAGTCCACATCCGTAATCCGCTGCCCGTCTACCTCTACAGCGCCCTGCTGGATGAGGCGCCTCGCCGCTGAGTTCGACGAAGTGAGGCCGGCCTTCGTGAGGACGAGGGGAAGCCAGATGTACGATTCAGTCACAAAGCCAAGGGGCCGCTCTAGTGGGATCTCTGCGGTCTCGATCTTCTCCGGAAGACCTTTTTCCCTAAAGACCCGATCGAACTCCGCCTGAGCCTTTTCGGCCGCCTCCGCCCCGTGGTAGAGGGTCACGAGGAGCTTAGCAAGCATCGCCTTTGCCTCCCGAGGATGGAGGGTCCCTGATTCCAGGGCCCCTCTCATCTGGAGTATCTCCTCAGGGGAGGAAGGGGTGGCCAACTCCAAATAGCGCAGGATGAGGCTGTCCGGGATGGACATGGTCTTCCCAAAGATCTCTCGGGGGGGTTCATCGATACCGATATAGTTTCCCAGGCTCTTCGACATCTTCTGCACACCGTCGGTCCCTTCTAGGAGGGGAAGGGTAATGATGACCTGGGGCTCCTGGCCATAGTCTTTTTGAAGCTCGCGTCCGACCAAGAGGTTGAACTTCTGGTCGGTACCCCCCAGTTCTACGTCCGCTTTTAGCATAACCGAGTCATATCCCTGGATTAAAGGGTAAAGGAACTCGTGGATGCCTATAGACCGGCCCTCCAGGTATCTTTTGTGAAAGTCGTCTCGTTCTAACATCTGGGCCACTGTGTGCTTGGACGCCAGTTCAATGAGACCCTGGGCTGACATTGCTGACATCCACTGGCTGTTGAAGGCTATTCTGGTCTTTTCTGGATCCAGGATCTTAAAGATCTGGCGCTCATAGGTCTTAGCGTTCTCCGCTATCTCCTCTACTGTCAAGGGCTTTCTAGTTTCTGACTTCCCACTAGGGTCTCCGATCATGCCGGTAAAGTCTCCGATAAGGAAGATCACCTCATGACCTAGGTCTTGGAACTGCTTAAGCTTAAAGATGACCACGGTATGCCCGATATGGAGGTCTGGGGCAGTAGGGTCTAGGCCCAGTTTAATCTTGAGAGGACAACCCGTCCTCGAGGAGCGTTCCAGCTTCTTCAGGAGCTCCTCCTCTGTAATGACCTCCACCGTATTTCTCTTGATTATAGAAAGCTCTTCTAAGGCATCCATCCCAGTATTACTTCCAGAGTGCAGTCCCCGTTTTCCCTTTAAGCTCAGGGTGGTTTATTTAGCATAGGGGAGGAAAAATTTCAACTTAAAAAATCAGGACTGGTAAACTCCTCTGGCTAATAGGAAGCCCGGATCGCATTTTTATTTTACAAACCCTCCAAATTTGCTATATTATACCATATAATTTGGGGACCAATACTATGCCTAGTATAGAAAATGGTTACCGCCCAGGGGGCAGGGGCGAAGGCGGAAGAAAGAGGACCTATTCCCTTATATTTTGGTCCTTCCTTCTAATCGCCACCATCTCCGTGGGGATTGCAGGGGGCATCTTCGCTGCCCTCCTCAAGGACCTCCCCCCTCCTGAGGCCTTGGAATCTTTGGAGGAGTACCAGCCGAGCCTGATCACCTACCTCTACTCAGATCAGGATGAGCCTTTTGCCTCTTTCTTTGAGCAGAGGAGGATCGTGGTACCCCTCTCCAAAATCCCCAAGGATCTTAAGAACGCCATCCTGGCAGTAGAGGATCAGCGCTTTTACAAGCATAAGGGGGTCGACCCCCGGGGAATCCTCCGGGCCATCTACACAAACCTGAGGGCGGGCCGATTAGTGGAAGGGGGAAGCACCATCACCCAACAGCTGGCCAAGGTCCTCTTCCTCACCCCTGAAAAGAGCCTGTCGCGAAAGGTCAAGGAAATCCTTCTGGCTATTGAGATCGAGAAGAAATACGGGAAGGAAAAGATCCTAGAACTCTATTTCAACCAGATCTATTTTGGCCACGGGGCTTATGGGGCGGAGGCAGCAGCCCAGACCTACTTCGGTAAATCCGTGGATCAACTCAATTTGGCCGAGTCTGCTATGCTTGCTGGCCTACCCCGGGCACCCCTTTACTACTCCCCTATAATTGACAAGGAGCGGGCTAAACGGCGCCGGGCCCATGTGCTAGGGCGAATGGTAGAAGAGGGCTTCATCAGCAAGGCCGAGGCCCAGATGGCCAAGGCCGTGCCCTTTGACGAAACCGCATTTGTCCGAACCCGGAACCAGGCGCCCTACTTCGTAGAGTATATCCGCCAATATCTAGAGGATAAATACGGGACATACGCCCTCTATCACGGGGGCCTCAAGGTTTACACTACCCTAAACTTAAAGATGCAGAAGGCAGCGGAGGAGGCCCTGCTGGGTGGGTTAAGGGAAATCGATAAGGCCCGGGGCTACCGCGCCCGAAAGACCCAAAAGGTTAACTCCTTGGGCCTGGAGCGGCCATATTCTCCCTTCTTCCGACCCCAGGTGGGCAGGATTGTGGAAGGGACGGTGCTTCGGGTAAAGGACGAAAGCCTGGAGGTAAAGGTGAGTGCCTATCGGGGGGAGATCTTCTTTGGGAAGCTCGGCTGGACCCGGCTCACTAAGCCGGCCCAGGCCTTTCAAGTGGGGGACCCGCTAAAGGTCCAGATCCTCTCCTTCGACGATAAGAAGAAGACCCTGGAACTCGCCCTGGAGCAGGACCCGGAGATAGAGGGGGCTTTTCTGGCCCTTGACCCCAGGGATGGGGGAATCAAAGCTATGGTAGGGGGTTACAACTTCGGCAGGAGCAAGTTCAACCGGGCAATACAAGCCAAGCGTCAGCCGGGCTCGGCCTTTAAGCCCTTCGTGTATCTGACCGCCTTCGATAAGGGCCTAACTCCATCTACCATCATAGAGGATTCGCCGGTAAGCTATCCCGTCCTAATAGAAGGCAAGAAAACGGAATGGAGTCCGGAAAACTACGACCGGAAATACGGAGGGCCCACCACCCTCCGGCGGGGCCTAGAGAACTCGATCAACGTGATGGCCGTCAAGCTCATTGAAAAGGTAGGGGTTAACCCCGTGATCAAGACGGCCCAACAGATGGGCATCCAGAGTGAACTGCGCCCGGAATACGCCCTGGCATTAGGGGTCTCTGAGGTATCCCCCTTGGAGCTGGTTTCCGCCTATGGTGTCCTAGCCAACCGGGGGATCCGCTTCGAGCCCTACACGATCCGAAAGGTAACCGACAATAAAGGGGAGGTCTTAGAGGAGCAATTCCCCGAGGGCCATCAGGTCATCCGGGAGGAGGCGGCCTTCGTCCTCACCCACGTCCTCAAAGGGGTGGTGGAAAGGGGAACCGGCTGGAAGGCCCGGGTCTTGGGCCGTCCCGTGGCTGCCAAGACAGGGACCACTCAGGACGCTACTAACGTTTGGTTTGTGGGCTA
>JACRGL010000173.1 GCA_016212365.1 Candidatus Methylomirabilota bacterium
GAGATTGTAGGGGAGCTGAGGCGGCGCCTTGTTGACGTCCACGTGATAATGACCCGCTCGGCTACTGAGTTTATTACCCCCCTGAGCCTGGGCGTCATTTCCATGAATCCCGTTGTCGTGGACATGTTTGCCGATTCGAGTAAATGGGAAGTGGAGCATGTCTCCCTGGCCCAGCGGGCAGACATTTTTCTCATCGCACCGGCTACTGCCAATATAAGATGAAAAGGATTCTCTTTGTGTGCACCGGTAATTCATGCCGGAGCCAGATGGCCGATCCGCTTTTCCCTTGACTTATAATAGAAAATTTGACAAACATAAAAATCGAGGGTAATTGCTATCAAATTTAACCGGCCAACCTGAGAATCAAGGCTAAAGCCTTGAGTTACGGATTTGTTTAATGAGGGAAACATTGGAAGTAAAATCCAAGGTATGGCTGGAGGTGGATGGGGAGGCTGTCCTTGGGCTTGGCAGGAAGATGCTCTTAGAGGCCATTCATAGACATGGCTCTATAAGTCGGGCGGCAAGGGAAGTGGGCATATCCTTCCGTAAGGCCTGGGGCTATATCCATTCCATGGAAGAGTTCTTAAACACAAAGCTGGTAGAGACTAGGGTGGGGGGAAAAGGAGGCGGTGGTGCCTCTCTAACGGCCGAGGCCAGGGATTTACTGGCCCATTATGATAAGCTCTTAAAAGGGGTAAATGAGGCTATAGATGAGCGCTTTCACGAGATCTTCGGGTGAAATTTTTTTCCCCTTCGTTATGCAAATTTGACATAACGAAAATGGCCGACCCGCCTCTGCGAGTGCCAGGTGATCTGCCCCTGTAACTCAACCCCTCACCTTTCTCCTCTCCCCCGATGTCCATCGGGGGAGAGGGATGGGGAGAGGGGCAGGGACATATCAGAATTAAAAGCGTTTGTATTAGATCAAGGCTAAAGCCTTGAGTTACGGATTTTCAGTAGCTATCAGTTAACGAGACACCGCTAAGCTGAATGAGGATAAAGTGGGTTTAAATAAGGACTATCGGCTTAATAGAAACGAGATCAGCGGGGCCCTGGGGGACGTGGGGATCCTTATACCCCTCTCCCTTTCCCTGATAACCATAAATGGTCTGAATCCCACTTCAGTCCTTCTCTCAGTGGGCTTGCTCTATATCTTTGCCGGACTCTATTTTGGAATTCCTATGCCTGTGCAGCCCCTTAAGGCAGTGGCCGCTATTGCCATCGCCTCAAGCCTGTCCCCTAATGTTATTAGCGCAGCCGCCATCCTCATGGGGGGTGTCCTCCTATTATTATCCCTTAGCGGGGCTGTAAATCTCCTGGTCCGGTTCTTCTCAGTCCCAGTCATCAAGGGAATCCAGCTCAGCATCGGTCTCCTCTTCATGAAGAGCGGCTTGGAGCAGATATTTAAACCAGAGTTCCTGATAGGCGGTCCCGAGATGACCATTACCCTCCTGGGAAGGACTGTCCCCTTGGGAGTTCTAATCGGCCCCCTTTCCCTCCTCCTGATTCTGGGGTTTATCTGGCATCCCAGGGTTCCCACATCCCTCCTAGTATTAGGCTTCGGTGTCCTGGTCGGGACCTCTTTGGGTTCGCCATCCATTCCGAGCTTCGTCAATCTAGGGCCAATCCCCCTCTCCTTTGCGTGGCCAGCGGCAAAGGATTTCCTCACCGCCTTCCTCCTTTTGGTGATTCCTCAGCTTCCATTGACCCTGGGCAATGCGGTTATCTCCACTGCTGATGTGGCCAGGGAATACTTCGGTGAAGGTGCCCAGAGGGTGACCCCTAGGAGGCTGTGTTACAGTATGGGCCTTGCCAATCTTTGGGTGGGATTGACAGGGGGGATGCCCCTCTGCCATGGGGCTGGAGGCCTAACGGCCCACTACCGTTTCGGGGCAAGGACGCCTACGGCGAATTTATTCATTGGCGGCTGTTGCCTCCTTTTGGCCCTCGCCTTCGGGCAGGCTTCCATCTCGGTCCTGTCCCTTATTCCCTATTCCGTGCTGGGCGCCCTCCTTTTTTATGTAGGCTGGAGGCAC
>JACRGL010000175.1 GCA_016212365.1 Candidatus Methylomirabilota bacterium
GGCTGATCTCCCCCAAGAGTTCACATCGACGGGGAGGTTTGGCACCTCGATGTCGGCTCATCGCATCCTGGGGCTGAAGCAGGTCCCAAGGGTTGGGCTGTTCGCCCATTAAAGCGGTACGTGAGCTGGGTTTAGAACGTCGTGAGACAGTTCGGTCCCTATCTGCTGCGGGCGCAGGATATCTGAGGGGAGCTGTCCTTAGTACGAGAGGACCGGGATGGACGAACCTCTAGTGTGCCAGTTGTCCCGCCAGGGGCAGCGCTGGGTAGCTATGTTCGGAAGGGATAACCGCTGAAAGCATCTAAGCGGGAAACCCACCCCAAGATTAGATATCCCTCCCGATGGAAACATCGGGACTGAAGACCTCCTGTAGACCACGGGATTGATAGGCCAGAGGTGTAAGCTCAGGAATGGGTTTAGCTTACTGGTACTAATCGGTCGTGAGGCTTGACCCCATCAAATTCTCTTCGGAAATGGAGTAGGATGAAAAACCCACATAAAAGGGGGTAGAGAAAGAATGAGAAAAGTGTTGGTGTTGGCGGTGGTTCTATTCTTCGCCTTGGGCTCTGTGGGTTCTGTCTTAGCCCAGGCTCCGGCCCCTAAACCGGCCCCTAAAAAGGAGGAGGCCAAGAAAGAGGCAGTGGCCCCTAAGGAGAAGATTGACATTAACACCGCTACAGCCAAGGACCTGGAGAAGCTTCCAGGTATAGGGCCTAAGACGGCAGAGAAGATCATTAAGAACAGGCCATACAAGAAGATCGATGATCTAGTGGCTAAGAAGGTCCTTACCCAGAAGCAGTTTGCCAAGATCAAGGACCAGATCATTGTGGCCGAGGCCAAGCCAGCGGCCGCGGCTGCCGAGGCACCTAAGAAGGAAGAGAAGAAGAAATAGCGTCGTACTTTTACTCGACCGAGTCAAAGCATTTCCAGTGACAATAGCGGAGGGGAAACACCCGTTCCCATCCCGAACACGGAAGTTAAGCCCTCCTGCGCCGATGGTACTGCCTGGGCAACTGGGTGGGAGAGTAGGTCGTTGCTGGGATAAAAACGAAGCCCCCGAATTTTTCGGGGGCTTTTTCTTTTCCTTAGGGGCGAGAGTTGCTATATTCCTTAGTGCCTGACCCCTCTACCAGTCCCCGGAGTGCCTTGAGATAGACCTCCCTAGCCCTTAGAAAGAAATCCAATGCCTCCCCTGTCCGGTAATCGGGATAGGTCCACTCGAAGGGCTGGAATCCCCCCCTAGAGTAGCGGAGGTGGGGGTCACCGTAGACGCCCTGCCCCAGATAGATCCGGTGGCTGTAATCTTTTGTGGTAGCCAAAACTATTTGGGCAGCGGTGAGATAACCAGGGTCGATATTGATTCTCCGGCAGCCCCGTCCGCTCTTCTCCCCAGCGTACTCAGCCTCTAGTCCATTGGTGAAGACCTTAATCCCCGGGAGGGCCTCCTTGGGTATCAAGTCCCGAAAGCTGATATACTTGCGCCAGAGTCCGGATCCCATCTCCTTTTGATAGTAATCAGTGAAGTTGAAAGGGAAGGTTGTGCTTTCTAAGTCTAAGGGTCCGAAGCGGGCCATCAATCGGACCTCTACCTCAACGAAGAGGGGGCTTTCTCCGGTGAGGAGTCCTACAATGAGCTTTGCTGGAGGCGGATATTTGATCTCTCCCACAGCCTTATCCTTCATCGTTTTGACTTACCATAGCGGCGGATGGGCGAAAAGTCAAGAAATAAGCCCCATTAGCTTTCATCGTTCATTTCCCCCTTCAAAGGATTAGCAAAATAGCCTATGGCAGTTGAGCCACCGGCCTTAACTTTAGCTTGACAAACAGAGGTGGCTATGGTAATTCTACCGGGCGGAGGTTCTGCAAATCCTTGAAGATAAAGGACTTATAGATGTCTATGGCTATCAATTCAAGATTGATTGGCCTCTTGGCACCCCTCCTATTTTCATTATTACTCGTTGGCCCGGCCTCGGGGGGGACATCAGAATTCATCCTTCACTTAGAGGAAAGGAAAGTAGTTCTCTCCATTTATAGCTTGGGCCAAGCTGAGTATCTCCCCATGACTCAGGTGGTAGAGGCCTTAGAAGGCAGGTTTATCTGGAATAAGAAGGAAAAGCAGATATCCTTGACCTTCGCCGGGACCTCTTTGGTTTTGAAGGAAGGGGAGCGCCAGCTATTGGTGGGTGATAAGGCGTTCCGTCTTAGGCATCCGCCTCAGGTGGTGGAAGGGAGACCCCTGGTTCCCTTGGAATTTCTAAAGCTAGCCCTGGTGGCCAAATACGGGGAAGGCCAGATCACCTGGGAGTCCCGGGCTGCCCGAGTAAGCCCGGCTCCCTTGAGGCTCCTCCGGTATCGCTCCTATCCCGACTACACCCGGATCGTATTAGAGATGACCTTCCCCCTGGGCTTCTCGGTGAGTGAGGCGGACCCCAGGCGCTTGATCTTGGAAGTGAAAGGTGGGCGGTTTTCTCCTGGTATTCAGAGGCAGGAAGTTGGCGATGGCCTGGTCAAGACTATCGAACCCAAACAGGAACCAGACCGGGCGGTGCTCTATGTGGCAATAGAAGGGAAACGGGGCCCTATCAAAACTTTCCTCCTGAAGGACCCTGATCGCATCGTCATTGACATTCATAGATCCCCGGATGTATCTGCTAAGGCGGCTGAGACCTCACCTAAAGGGACATCATCCAGACCCCCCCCGGCTCTTCAACCGGGAAAGGACGCCCCCTCCTTTACTTCCAAGGGGCTCCGCACCATAGTCATTGATCCCGGCCATGGCGGGAAGGACTCGGGGGCGGTAGGGTCCTCTGGGCTCAAAGAGAAGGACGTGGTGCTTGACATAGGCCTTCGGCTCAAGCGGCTCATTGAGGAGCGCCTCCCGGCCAAGGTCGTCATGACTCGCTCGGAGGACGTTTTCGTCCCATTAGAGGAGAGGACCAGTATGGCCAATCAAACAAAAGCGGATTTCTTCATTAGCATCCACGTAAACGCTGCCCCTCGGAGCAGAGCGGTGGGCTTCGAGACCTTCTTTTTGAGCAAGGAACCCTCGGACAATGATGCTCGTGCTTCCGCCCTTCGGGAGAACATGGTGGTGAGTCTCGAGGGGGTAAGTCCCAAGGAGATGGCTAGTCTCCATGCTATCCTCTGGGACCTGGCCCAGACCATGTATATTCAGGAATCGAGCGAGCTGGCAGAGATGGTGCAGGAGGAGCTGGACAAGATCCTTAAGGTCGAAAACCGCGGGATCAAGACCGCCCCTTTTTTCGTACTGATGGGGGCGGCTATGCCATCGGTCTTGGTAGAGACGGCCTTCATCTCCAATCCCGAGGAGGAGAGGAAGCTCCGAGACGATGCATACCGTCAGCGAGTGGCTGAGGCCCTTTATGTGGCCATCTCCCGCTTTAAGGCCCGATATGAAAGGCGGCTGGGCATGGGCGGTGGGGGCCCCACTAGCTGATAGGGTTTTTCTATGAGGATAGGATGAGATCACGGCGAAGGTGGTTATTAATATTTTTTGCCTTATTGGTCGTAGGAGTGGCCGGCTTCTTCCTAGGGCAGGAAATGGGGAAGAAGGTTAGTTTACCCCCTTCCCCTCCTCCTCCCATAGCCCTCCCTCCCGAGGCCAAAAGAGCCGTTAAGCTTTTCTTTGCCACTGTCCAGGCCGATTCCTTGAAGGAGGAGGTCCGCGAGATCCCTAAGGCGGCAAGCGTTGTTGAAGAGGCAAGAGAGGTCATCGCCGAACTCATCAAGGGGCCGGCCCAGGATCTACTCCCCACTATCCCGGTGGGGGCGGAGCTAAAGCAGCTCTTTATTGATCCCAGGGGCGTGGCCTATGTGGATTTTAACCGGGAGCTCCAGGATAGGCATCCTGGAGGTAGCGCTGGGGAGCTCCTGACCATATACTCAATCGTAGATAGCCTTACCACTAACTTTTCCGAGATTAAGCGGGTCCAGATATTAGTGGAGGGGGCTGAGATCCCTACGTTGGCCGGCCACATTGATACTCGCCGACCCTTGAGTCCCCGGCTCTCCTTCGAGGGGAGATAGGGCCATGAGGATCGATGGCCGCCACGATGACCAGATGCGGCCGGTGCGGATCAGCCGGGGATACTCGAAATACGCCGAGGGCTCGGCCTTGATCGAGGTGGGGGACACTAAGCTCATCTGCACCGCCACCGTCGAGGACAAGGTCCCCCCCTTTTTGCGGGAGACAGGACAGGGCTGGGTTACCGCAGAGTATGGAATGCTCCCCCGCTCCGCAAAGGTGCGTATCCCGCGGGAGTCCATCGTAGGCAAGATAGGGGGGCGGACCCACGAGATCCAGCGCTTAGTAGGACGCTCCCTCCGGGCCGTTACTGACCTTCAGGGCCTGGGAGAGCGCACCGTGTTGCTTGATTGCGATGTCGTCCAGGCCGACGGAGGGACCAGGACGGCGGCCATCACCGGTTCTTTCGTTGCTTTGGCCGAAGCCCTATCTGATCTCGCGGCGAAGGGATTGGTGAAGAAACCCATCCTAAAAGACTTCGTGGCCGCGGTCAGCGTGGGCTTCGTGGAGGGCCGGCTCCTGCTTGACCTTTGCTATGCCGAGGACTCTATGGCTGAGGTGGACATGAATGTGGTTATGACCGGCTCTGGGAAAATTGTGGAAATCCAGGGCACGGCGGAGGAGACCCCCTTCAACCGGACAGAGCTAGAAAGGATGCTTGAGCTGGCCAGTGCAGGGATTCGGGATATCATCTCCATCCAGCGGGAGATAGTCCCCGCAGGCCTTTTGGCAACGAAAATGTAGCTTGACAAAAGGGGGGCCCCTGCCTAGAATGGATTTAGTTATTGCCACCCATAACCCGGGTAAATTTAGAGAGATAGCCGAGATTTTAGGAGACCTCCCTATAAGGCTTCTCCCCCTAGCGAGTATTCCCCGTGTCTCTCTGCCGGCCGAGGACGGTTGGAGCTTAGAGGAAAATGCACTCAAGAAGGCCCAGGTGGTGGCGGAATCTACGGGCAAGTGGGCCCTGGCCGATGATTCCGGTTTAGAGATCGAGGCCTTGGGGGGAGGTCCTGGCCTTTTATCGGCGCGCTTCCTTGGGGAAGAGGCCGATCCCCACTTGCGCAATCAAAGGATATTGGAGCTTTTAGCGGATATTCCCCTTGAAGGGCGGGGCGCTCAATTCCGCTGTGTAATAGCAATCGCCGAGCCTGGGGGGAGAACTTATATAGCCGAGGGGGCATGCGGGGGATTTATCGCTACGGCTTCCAAAGGAGAGGGGGGATTCGGATACGACCCCATCTTTCTGGTGCCCGAATACAGCCAGACCATGGCTGAGCTGGATCCAGCGATAAAGAACCGAGTCAGCCATCGTGCGAAGGCCCTGCTTCAGGCCAGAAAGATCCTGGAGGCATTGCTTGAGCCCCCTCATGATTCCTCCGGGGCGTAGCGCAGCCTGGAAGCGCACCTGCCTTGGGCGCAGGGGGTCGGAGGTTCAAATCCTCTCGCCCCGACCATGCAAATCCGCCGAAGACTGTGAACTAAAAGGGGCGCCTGTAGCTCAGCCCGGATAGAGCAAC
>JACRGL010000177.1 GCA_016212365.1 Candidatus Methylomirabilota bacterium
TGCAGGGGTGACATGGAAGAATCCAAACCCAGAGTATACATCGGAATCAAATGGGGCATGGAAAACCCCACGGTCATGGTGGCGGGGAAATACACGACGGCCCCCAAGGATCATCTCCACATCTTCCGGGAGCTCTACGAGGAGAGCTTTTATTTCGACGACCTCTTGCCCATCGCCAGGGCCTGGGCCCAGGAGTTGATGATCAAAAAATTCTATTGCGACCCCAAGGAACCGGAGTTCATCAAGCGGCTGCGGAAACAAAGGCTGTGGGCGGTGGCTGCTCCGGAGGAGTTGGGCCTGGCCCGAAATCTCCTGGGGAAACGGCTGGGCAATCATGCGCAAGGACTGCCCGGCGCCATCACCTTTTCTCCGGAATGTCCCAAGACCGTGCAGGAGTTTTCCAAATACCGGATGCCGGAGCGGGACCCCCGCCGGCCATTTCGGGACAAACCTCTTGACATCGACAATTACGGAATAAGCGCTCTCCATTTTCTGATCCTGGGGTTGGCGACCGAGGTAACGCCCAGAGTGAGGTGGCTATGAAAAGGACGGTAATTTATGAACCCCGGGGCAAGGCCCGGGAATACGCGCCCCTGGCTTTGAACCTTTACCGGGGCTGCCTGCATGGCTGTCTTTATTGTTACGCCCCCAAAGCCACATTCACGGACCGGGCGAGATTTCACGACCCCTCCTACATCAAGCCCCGGCCGGGGATCCTGGAGGACCTGGAAGAACAGGCTCGCCAGATGGCGGGGGATAAGCGAGAGATATTGCTGTCATTCACCAGCGACCCCTACCAGCCCCTGGAGCAAGAGGCCCGGATAACTCGCCGGGCTTTGGAAATCCTCATGGCTCACAACCTCATGGTAACCGTTTTAACCAAAGGAGGGTGCTGGGGTTTGGAAAGGGACCAGGATCTGTTGACCATGAATCCCGCCAATACCTGGAGCGTGACCTTGACTCTGCTTCACGACCAGGGACTGAGCGATAAATGGGAGCCTTACGCAGCTTTGCCGCAGGACCGGATCGACTCCCTGCAATTGGCCAAGCTGTTGGGTCTCAGGACCTGGGTCTCTTTCGAGCCGGTGATCTCCCCAAGCGCGGTTTACAGCTTGCTGGAGGCGACCCATGAATTTGTTGACTTCTATAAGGTGGGCAAACTCAACTACCACCCCCTGGCCAGGGAGATCGACTGGCGGAGGTTTAAGGGGGAAATGGAGGAAAGGCTCACCAGGTTGGGCAAACCCTATTACCTGAAGAAGGATTTGCTGGAGGCGGTGGCATGATTTTCACTTCCAATTTCAAAATCGCCGGCCATCTCCCCCAGGCGGTGGCCATCTCCCTGGGAGTGCCCCGGGGTTGGCAGGGAGCCCGGTGCATAGTTCTGGCCCCGCCCCGGCCCCTTATCAAAATCATGGACCCCGAAACCTTCATCCCGCTCTACCGGGCGCAGGTCCTGGATAGGCTGGACCCCTATAAGATCATCCGGGACCTGGGCGGTGACGATTTTGTCATGCTCTGTTGGGAAGCACCAGGGGAATTCTGCCATAGGAGGGTAGTGGCGGCCTGGTTACGGAAACACACCGGCATGCTGGTGGAGGAGCTGAACCCGAAACTCCGGAGACATCAAGATTGGCTGAGAGAAATAGCAGGGGGGCAGCGATGAAGGAGAAGGATCAGAGCCCGCTCAAAGGTGGTCATATGCCTCCATGCCCAGTCCATCCCAGTCTTCTTCCCAGGCGGCAAAGCGGGCTCTCGTTTGCTGGACCTCTTCGGCGCTCCAGCCGAGATTGGAAACCAGCAATGAAGCTGGTTTTTTCTTGGCCTTCTCGTTCGGGTCGTCTTGGGAGGTTTTGCGATTACCCACGGGAGATGTCCTCCTGTGTCGTTAATTAAGAAGGGTTTTGTGATCAGGTCAAGAAGCCATGCAGATTGGCTCAGAAATTTATCAGCGGGGACCACGGTTGGGGCATCAGGGCCCACCTGATCGCCGGTGGTTCGACTCCACCTACCCGCTCCAAGGCATAGGGATAATCAATGTCTTTCATCGGTTCGATAAACGCCGAAACCCGGAAGTGGCTGGGAAACAACGGCACAGCCTTCGACGGCCGGCAGGTTTATGTGGGTTGCTCCGGCAACTTCACGGTGGAGCAGATTCTCTCCCGTTATGCGCTTAAGGCCCGGATTTGGGGGAACGACGTTTCCATTTACTCCGGCGTCCTGGGGGCGTATCTGGCGGACCAGCCCTTTGATTTCTCCGTCAGGGAAGAAGAGTACAAGTGGCTCGAAGCCCACATGGAGGATGTAGAGGCCAAGGCCGCCACCGTGATGGTGCTCCTGGAGGCTTTGAAATACGAGAAGGCGAATAATGCCTTCAAAGCCCGCCACTGGAACCATTACCACCATAACTTTTCCCAATTCCACCAGGCCACGGTGGAGAAACTGCGGGAGAGGAAACAAGGGATCCGCCTGGAAGGCTACTCCAGCAAGGATATTTTCGACCTGCTGGATGAGATCCCGAAAGAGGCGGTAGTCGTTGCTTTTCTGCCCACCTACGCCGGGGGCTATGAGCGGATGTTCAAGCGCTTGGGCGAAATCTTCGAATGGGACGAGCCCAGCTACGAGATCATTGACGAGGAGCGGAAA